>CAYZNA010000112.1:600-9565 GCA_964478665.1 uncultured Anaerolineales bacterium | reverse complement strand
TGGTGCCGCCTCCGCCCGAAACGCTCCCTGTCCCCCTGGCGGCGGAGGCGGGGCAACCGGAATCGGAGTGGGCGCTGCTGCGCGGGGAGGTGGAGCGCGCGCTGGCGACCGGAGCCGGCGCCAACTTTAGCAGTTACCATCACCCGGTGATCGCCGGGGTTCTACGCGAACTGGCCTACCGGCCCGGCGGGCCGCGGTCGCTGGCGGTATGGTACGGCGATGGCTCACAGGCCGAGCCGTTCCCCGTGGGGGCGCTGACGCTGGATGAGGGCAAGAGGCAGCCGGCCGAGGTAGCGCTCCCCCTGCGGGCGGCGATGCTCAGTATCCGCCATCCCGAGATGGATAGCGAAGTGGACTTTGCCTGGTTTCCCAACCGCGGCGCCTCGCGGCCGCGCGAGTGCTTTGCCGAGGCCGATCGCTGGTGCTTCCAGCACAGCCTGGCGCTGTTCGGGACGTTCCCGCCGGACCGGTTGACGGTGATCGAGCTGTACCAGACCGGGCTGGAAACGGCCGTGGTGGGGTTCTACCGCGCGCTGACGACGGTGCTACGCGAGGGCCGGGCGCGCGTGGCGGTGCGCCCGCGCATCTTCCGCGCGCGGGGCGTGTACCAGCCCGGCGAATGGTGGGTCTGAGCGAACGGGCGCACAGCGGTGCACCTGCCACCGGTTCCTGGTAGGGGAGCGACATGGCGGGCCAGTTCACAACCACCTGCAAAGATTGCGGCAAGGCCTTTTACTATTCGGAGGCCTCGTATCGCGCCGACCGCGAGCGCGGTTTCTCGCGCCCGGAGCGCTGCCCTTCCTGCCGCCGCGCGCGCCAGAGGGAAATCAACAACGCCGGCATCGGCTATTACCCGGTGAAACTGGCCGGCGACCTGCCGCCCGGCTTCGTGCCCCAACCCGGCATCCTTGGGCGTGTTCACCACGAACCGCGCCCGCACCGCCTGGAGGAGCGGCCTGCCAATTTCGAGAAATACCGCTTCGGCATCACCGACGACGACATGCGGCAGTTGTACGTAGCGCTAGAAACGAAGCAGGTGGCGGTGATCGAAGGCCCGACCGGCTCCGGCAAGTCCACCTTTTTGCCGTACCGGCTGATGGTTCCACCCGAGGGCGTGCGCGACCCGGGGCGCTTCACTCGCAGCGGCCAGATTGTGGTCACCCAGCCGCGCCGCCTGGCCACGAGTACCATTCCCAAATTTGTGGCGGAATCCCTGCACGGCTCCGGTCTGGGGCCGGGGTTCGACGTGGGTTACAAGCACTCCGGCGCGCCGGAGACCGACCGGCGCAACCGGCTGGCGTTCGTCACCGACGGCACGCTGATCAACTGGCTGGTGAACGAGCAGATCGGCCATTGCAGCGTGATCATGATAGACGAGGCGCACGAACGCAGCGTCAACATTGACCTGATTCTCGGCCTGCTGCGCGCCCGGCTGCCGCGCCACCCGCACCTGAAGGTGATCATCGCCAGCGCTACCATCAACGCCGCGATCTTCATTGACTACTTCGGCGGGTCAGAGAAGGTGGCCCACCTGAGCTTCAAAGGGCTTGAGAATCAAGTGGCCGAGCGCTTCTCGCCGGCGCCGGTCTTTGATTACGAACGCCTGCTGGGGCTGCCCTCGCGGCGCATTGACGAAGAAGCGGCACGGAACGTGGTGAAGAAGGCGGTGGAGGTGCTACAGCAGATCCATTCCGGCGGGCCGGAATTGCGCGGCGACGTGCTGGCCTTTGTGCACAGCGAGAACTGCGCCAACCTGGTTCAGGAGCGGCTGGCGGCGCAATTGAAGGCGGACCCAACCCTGGCGGGGGTGGAACCTTTCGCGCTGTACCGCAACCAACCCGGGTACGTGCACGGCCGGGTACTGGAGAACAAGGCTCAGGCGGTGGCTGACAGGGTAATTGCGGCGCTGCGCGGCAGGCAGGCGAAGCCGGGCCAACCAATTCTGGCTTTGTTGCTGGATGACCGGGGCGCACAGCAGGCGGGCGAGATTCTGCAGGCAGCCGTTGACCAGGAGCAATCCGCGGTGCAGCCGCCCAAAAAGCCGTTGGGGATGGTAGACATCCGCGTGCTGCACGAGAAGCAGTCGCCGGAGCAGCAGCGGGAAGCGCTGGCCGGCGAGGCCGGCTCCGCGCGGCGGGTGCTGTTTGCCACCTATGCCACGGAGAAGGCCGTTGCGCTGCCGCGTGCGGACAGCGTGGTGATCGAGGACCGGCGGGTGATCGTGGCCACCAACGTGGCCGAAACCTCGCTGACGGTAGACGGGGTGGTGCACGTAATTGACACCGGGCTGATCAAGCAGACCACTTTTGATCCGGATAGTCGCACGCAGCGGCTGGAGGCCAGGCGGCACAGCCAGGCCGGATGCCGGCAACGGCGGGGGCGCGCCGGGCGCATTCGACCCGGCTTTGCGCACTACCTGTACACCCGGGAACAGTTCGAGGGCTTTGAACCGTACACGCCCCCCGAAGTGGAGCGCGCCCCGCTGGACGATTTGCTGCTGGCGGCAAAGGCCGCCGGGTTGGCCGATCCCGCGCAGTACGAATGGCTCCCGGTGTTCGAGGCCAGGCAAACCGGCCGGGACGAGTCGCACGCACGGCTGGTGGGCGAGCTGGACAGCGCTCGCGCGGCGCTGGTCGGGCGCGGCGCGCTGGACGAGCAGGGTGACCTGACCGAGCGCGGGCTGGAGCTGCGCGAACTGACGCTGGAGCCGGAGGTGGCCAGCCTGCTGCTGAACGCTGATCGCCTGTGCTGCGCGGTGGAGATGGCAACCCTGCTGCCCATGCTCACCCTGCGCCTGAACTTTCGCGGCGATCTGTTCCGCTGGAACCCGGAGTGGGACGCGCAGACACGGTGGGAGGCGCGCCGACGCCAGGGGGCATTGTGGCTGGGCTGCGCCGACGATGTGGAACTGGCGCTGAAAGTGATCGCCGCGTGGGAGGCCTCGGGGCGCACCGACGAGGAACGAGCCGCCTGGGCGGCGCAGTTTCTGGTCAATCACGAGGTCATTACCCGGCAAATCCTGCCGGAGCGGGCGGCGTTGTTGCAGCGCTTGTCAGCCGGAATGCGCGGGGAGGCCATCCGGCCGGTGCAGATGGAACTGCTGGATCGCCTGCGACTGGTGCTGGCGCACAGTCTGCCCGAGCGGGTGGGGCCGAGCGCCGGGCTGACCATCGCTCCCGAATCGCTGTTGTATCAGCGCCCGTCTCTACTGGTGGTGTACGCCGGGCAAATGCCATACAAAGATCTGGCCACGGGAGGCACACTGGTGCGGACGCGGCTGCTGGCCCGGCTGGAACCGGCGTGGTTTGCCGATCGCCCGCCCGGTAAGGCAGGTCTGCTGGAATTGGCGCGGTTGGCATCAACTACTCTGCGGGAGAGGAATGGCGCGGTGCGTCCGCACCCGGCCAGCGCCCATCTGGCGTTGGCGCGGTTCCCGATGGACAGCCTGCACGAATGCCAGACGGGCAAAGAGAGCGCGGCGCGCGAGGTGATCCTGGGCAGGCGGATCGGACTCGCCGGGCCGCTGCGAGAGCAGACGGGACGCCGGCGCGGCGGGGTGGAGGCGGAAGCCGCCGGGCTGGAGGCGCAACCGGCGCGCCCGGAGCGCGCCGAGATACCGGCGAGCCGACGGGAGTCATCGCACCGTGAGGAAGATGAACAGGCCGCACCGCCAGGGATGGCTGAACCGGCCTGGGGGGCCAGGCTGCGCCTGTTTTTGGCGGATGCGCCGCCGGAGTGGCAGGCGGTGGATATCTATCTGGACGGGGTGAAGGAATTGGAGGGGGTGGCAATGGCCGGGGGGCAGACGGAGCGTCTGGAAGTGGCGGCGGGCGATCACGAGCTGGCTGTCACCCCGGCCGGCCAACCGCTGGCCGCCGGAAGGCCTCAGGCGCGGGCGCGGCTGCGTTCGCTGGAGCCGGAGGCGGACTACGTGGTGGTGATGGCCGGTTGGAAGGCGGAGAGGCCCGGAGGCTATTACGTGATGCAGGACCGACCGCCCGAGTTTCGCGGAGGCCGGGCGGCAATGCGGTGGACGCACGTGGGGGGCGTCGGCCCGGCGCCGGAAGTGTGGATCGGCGGGAGGGAGACCCGGCCCTCGGGTTACTATCTGCAGCGGACGGACGGCCCATGCAAGGTGCAGGTGTACCGTAAGGGTGAACGAAAGGAGGGTAAGTCTCCGCTGGCGGAGCGAGAGTTCAAACTAGCGGCTGGCCGGGCCTATACGTTGGTGATTGCGCGGGCGGAGGGGAAGGCCCCGCGTCTGACGCTGCTGGCCGACCGACTGGAGGAGAGAAGCGAGGCGAGGGGGCGCGAGCGGAGGGCGCGGGTCGTCGCGCAGTTGATCGGCGAGGCGCGACCCGCCTCTGATGGCGGGCGGTTTGAGGCAACAGTGGCCGGGTACGATCTGCCGGAGGGTGGGACGCCGGTGCTATTGCTGCGGCCTCACGCTGACAAGGATCAGTTCGAGGCCTTCGGCGAGCAGTTTTCTCCGGGGGATACGGTGGAGGTGGAGCCGGTGACGGTGGACGAGTACCCGGAGATGAACCGGAGCGCGCTGGTGGTGCGTGAGCCAGGAACCGGACTGGAGATCGCAGTGCCGTTGGAGGAATTGCTATTTGATAGTTGGGGAGCGCGGGATTTGCTGCGCGAACTGGCGTCGGCGCCCCGGTTGCGGCTGAAGGTGGACGAAATCAATCGGGGCCGGCGGCGCGTTTACCTGACCCGACTGGAGAAGTTGGCCGAGGCGCTGGATAGAATACTGGACTCGCGGGGCGAAGGGCAACTGCAGGCCAGCGTGCTGGAGGCGGTGAGGCAAGAGAAGGTGTCAGGGGTGGCGGTGCGGTTGGAGCCGGCGCCAGGCTGCGTGCTCGGCGGGCTGGTGTGGGAGGGCAGCCTGAGAGCAAACGGCGGCCGAGCGCCGGAGAGTTTCGCTGCCGGTGAAAAGATCGAAGTGAGGCTGAAGTTCACTGGCGGCAAGGTCAAAGTGGGGCGCCTTGCGCCTGAAGCGCTGCCGGCGGCGCGGGCGACCGCCGAGGGCCGGGAGCTGCAGGTAAGGGGCGCGGGCAGCAGCAGGACGCTGCACCTGGAGCGCAGAATGATGGCGCAAGAGCTGGCCGGCCTGTTGAAGGTGGATCGCAGCGGCGAGTATCAGTGGGCGGTGGCGGAGTTGTATCGGCGCAGCAATCAGCCCCGGCTGGAGTACGTGAACCGGGCGCGGTTGGAGACGCTGGCGCGGCAATACCCGCCGGGAGCGATCATCGCCGGCTGCCGGGTGACGGCGATCAAGGAGAAAGCGGTGGAAGTCCTCGCGCCGCCCGATTACGCCGGTTATGTGCCGATCAGTGAGTGGGCCAACTATCACGTGGCGGCTCTGACCGACGAAACGCAAGTGGGCGAGGAGTTGACTTTGCGGGTGGTAGAGCGTACAGAGCGCGGGGAATTGAAGTTGAGCCGGGTGAAAGCGGCGCTGGAGGTACTGGACGCGCAGCGCGGCGGGCGATACCTATGGCAGGTGACGCGGGTACACCCGGATCGGGCAGAACTCCGGCTGGTGGCAGGAGAAGGCGGCGAGCGGCTGCCGTCGCTGACAGGGGTAGTGTGGCGCAATCACTTTGCGGTGGAACTGCCGGGAGAGGCGGGCGGCCCAAGGCAACCCAAACCGCCGGCGGAGGGAGAAAAGGTGATAGCGCGCGTAATCGAATTGAACCGGGAGAAGGGCAGCATCGGGTTGACCATCCGGCGGGCGTTCGAGGCGCGCCTGTACCTGGACGCGAAGACTGCGAGCCACGTTGGCGTCTTGTATGGACGGGGCGGCGCGACGATTCGCGCCCTGGAACAACGGGCCGGGGCGGAGATTCGGGTGACGAAGGAGCCAGACGCCGCCGGGGGGCTAACCGTGGAACTGTCCGCGCCGCGCCGGGAGGCGGTGCAGGCAGCCAACGCCCAAATCCAGCGCCTGCTCCCGGGGGCGCTTGTTCTGGAAAGTTGAGGCTGGCGTTGTGAACACAGGGCCTTCCATCCGCGAAGTACTGGCGCGGCCCAACCTGGAGCTGGCCTGGGGGCAGGTGCGCGCCAACAAGGGCGCGCCCGGCGTGGACGAGGTGACGGTGAAGCGCTGGGAGCGCAACTGGCAGGAGAATCTGGACCGGTTGAGCCACATGGTGCGCACCAACACCTACCATCCCAACCGCCCGCGTCGCTTCCGCGTGCTGAAGAAGGACGGGACCTTCCGCGAGCTTTCCATTCTGACGGTGAGCGACCGCGTGCTACAGCGGGCCGTCCTGAACGCCCTCTCCCCGGCCTTCGAAGCCGTCTTTCTGGAGGGGAGCTGCGGCTACCGCCCCGAGCGCGGCGTGGCCACCGCCGTGCAAAAGGTGGTGGAGGCGCGCGAGGCCGGCTACCGCTACGTGTTCGACGCTGACATCGAGGGCTGCTTCGAGAACCTGGATCATGCGCTAATTTTGCAGGGCCTGCGGCAGGTGGTGAACAACGCGACCCTGCTGCGGCTGGTGGAACTGTGGCTGGAAGCAGGCAGAAATCTCAAATCCCAAACTTCAAATCTCAAAGCGGAGGGCCAGAAGCGAAAGCGCGGCATCCCGCTGGGGGCGGTGATCTCGCCGCTGTTGTGCAACGTGGCGCTGCACCCGCTGGACCTGGCGCTGGAACGCAGCGGCCGGCCGTGGGTGCGCTACGCCGACGATTTTGTGGTGTTGGCCCGCAGCCTGGCGCAGGCGGACGGGGCGTGGGAACTGGTGGAGGCGGCGCTGGCCGAGTTGCATCTGGAACTGAAGTTGAGCAAGACGTGGGTAACCTCCTTCCAGAAAGGCTTCCGCTTTCTGGGGGTGGTGTTCGAGGGCGACCGCTATTGGTACATCAAGCAAGGGCAGCGCGTGGAGGGCCGGGGGAAGGACGTGCGCCCGCTGTGGACGTGGCCGCCGGAGGAGTATGGGGAGTGGTGAGTGGGGAGTGGGGATTGGGGATTGGGGATTGGGGATTGGAGATTTGGGTTTTGAGATTTGAGATTTGAGATTTGAGATTTGAGATTTGAGATTGAAGATTGGAGGCGAGCGATGCCCACGTTGTATGTGACCGAGCCGGGGTCGCGGATCGAGAAGGAGCACGGGCGCATCCTGGTGACGAAGGAGGACGAGGTGCTGCTGGCGGCGCCGCTGGCGCACGTGACCGAGGTGGTGCTGATGGGCAGTGTGGGGACCACCACCCCGGCGCTGCTCTCGCTGCTGGACCACGGGGCCGGGCTGACGCTGATCTCCGGCGGCGGGCGGCTGCGCGGGCGGCTGATCGCGGCCGAAGCGCGCAACCTGCCGCTGCGCCACAAGCAGTACGCCCGCTCCGGCAACCCCGCCTTCTGCCTGGAGATCAGCCGGGCGATTGTGGCCGGCAAGCTGCGCAACTGCCGGGCGCTGGCGCGGCGCATGGTGAGGGGGAACGCTTCGCGGGAAGAAGGAAGGGGGAACGCTTTGCGGGAAGAAGGAAGGAGGAACGCTTCGCGGGAAGAAGGAAGGGGGAACGCTTTGCGGGAAGAAGGGCAGGCGGGAATGGGGGAGACGGCGGGTTGGTCGGGGCAATTCGAGCGAATGAATGCTGCGCTGGCGCAGGTGGCGGGGGCAAAGGACCTGGCGGAGCTGCGCGGGCTGGAGGGATCGGGCAGCAAGGCCTATTTTGCAGTGCTGCGCGGGACGCTGCGGCAGGGTCTCACCTTTGAGAAGCGCACGCGGCGGCCGCCGAAGGACCCGGTAAATGCGCTGCTCAGCCTGGCCTACACCCTGCTGGGCAACGCCCTGTTCACTGCCTGCGAGGTGGCCGGGCTGGACGCCTACGACGGCTTCTTCCACGCCGACAAATACGGCCGCCCGGCCCTGGCGCTGGACCTGGTGGAGGAGTTCCGGCCAATTGTGGCCGACAGCGTGGTGCTCACGGTGGTGAACAAGCGCATGGTGGATGAGGCGGATTTTGTGGCCGGGGAAGACGACGGGGTGTTCCTCTCGCGGGCCGGCCTGCGCCGCTTCGTGGCCCAGTTTGGCCGGCGGCTGAACACGCCGGTGTTCCACCCCCTGGCCGGGCGCGCCCTGAGCTACCAGAAAGTCTTCGAGGTGCAGGCGCGCCAGTTGCGCAAGGCCATCGAGAGCGGCGAGCCGGTGTATAAGCCGTTTCTGGCCAGGTAGGTGGCGGGTGGGAGGGTGAGAGGGTGTCAGGTGAGAGGGTGTCAGGTGTCAGGTGGGTGAGATGCAGTTCTGGGTAGTGGTGTACGACATATCCGACGACCGGCGGCGCACAAAGCTGCACAAGGCGCTGCTGGACTACGGCACGCCGGTGCAGTACAGCGTATTCGAGTGCTGGCTGACGGCCGAACAGGTGAAGGCCATGCGGGCCAGGGTGAAGAAAGTCATCCGTCCGCGCAAGGACCACGTGCGCTTCTACTTCCTGTGCGCGGCCTGCGCGGCGCGGGTGGAGACCACGCGGGCCGGGGAGGTAACAAAGGTAGAGGAGGTAATTGTGGTATGAGAGCAGGATTGCGGGAACGAGCATCCGGGGGGGTTGAACACGTTCTGGCGATGCTCGTTTGTGGGAAATTGCGGAGCGGCACATGCGGCGGCAGCGCGCCGGGCAACGTCAGATATGGGGGATGGAGGGCGCAGAATCTGCGAGCATCCCCCCGGTTTTCAGCACACTACGAGATGCTCGCAGGGGGCTTGCGCCCGCCAGCAGTGGGGGGTATAATGCGCAGCAATCGTACCCCTGCCGCCGCGCCTTCCCACAACCGGGGAAAAATGGCTATAGGAATCCAATGAATGCCCGCCAGGGCATTGAGACTATCGAGAGGACGGCTCGACGCTATCATCGGAGGGAAGATAGGAATCCAATGAATGCCCGCCAGGGCATTGAGACACGGATGGCCGTCAGGTCCGCTAAAATAGCGCCCACATAGGAATCCAATGAATGCCCG
>CAYZNA010000112.1:0-590 GCA_964478665.1 uncultured Anaerolineales bacterium | reverse complement strand
CGTTATCCCCATATACGGCGCAAGAACATTTGTTCTATGTCGATGGCAGGCTTAGAGCTGATTAGCCCGTATAGGAATCCAATGAATGCCCGCCAGGGCATTGAGACTAGCCTTCCGGCCAGAGTTTAACCACACGGCCACTCATATAGGAATCCAATGAATGCCCGCCAGGGCATTGAGACGATAGTGGTCCTTCACCGGCCGGCCGCACCAACACAATAGGAATCCAATGAATGCCCGCCAGGGCATTGAGACATACAAATCATCGTATCCCTCCTCCCCTGCCAGTCGGTAGATAGGAATCCAATGAATGCCCGCCAGGGCATTGAGACCGGAACTCCGCCTCGGCGTGACGCTGTCTCCAGTACATAGGAATCCAATGAATGCCCGCCAGGGCATTGAGACACACCGCCTCCAGCGACAACACAGCGCCACCAAAGCATAGGAATCCAATGAATGCCCGCCAGGGCATTGAGACACCAACTTCATCCCGCGCGAAACGGGATGAACCTCCGATAGGAATCCAATGAATGCCCGCCAGGGCATTGAGACGGAGGTTTGAGGCAAGTCACCGTCCGGTGGACAAGAAT
>CAYZNA010000111.1:0-9618 GCA_964478665.1 uncultured Anaerolineales bacterium | reverse complement strand
CGAGGGGAGCTGCCCAGGCGAGGGAGGCGGCCCGGGCGGGGGGGGCGGCCCGGCCCGCGGCTCGGGTCCCGGCCCGGAGGGGGCCGCGGCCGGGGGGGGCGGGGCGGGGACCCCCTCCGGGCCGGGGCGCGGGGCCGGGGTCACGGGCGCCGCGGCCGGGGGGCTCGCCTCGGCGTCCCCACCAGCGCCCTCGCGATCCATGCTCTGCACCCGGCGCCAGATGCCGCGCAGGGTTTCCTCGCGCGATTTTGGCGACAGGTCGGGGTAAGAGGTCAGGCGGGTGGATACCACCTCCACAATGGCCGGGTCAAGGTGGGCAGTCTCGGCCTCGCGGCTCCAGCTCTCCAGCATCTTGTCCAGGCCGCCCAGCACGGCTTTGTTGTCGTAGCCGCGTTCGGCCTCCAGCTTGAAGAACTTGAGTAGTTTGTCCAGGGCGGGGTTCATAAGGGGTTTCAGGCAAGTACGGCAGCGGCGAGCGCGGGCGGCAGGTCAGAGGTGGAGTCGGTCAGTACGGCAAGCATGGCCCGGGATGGCGGCGGATTTTGAGGGCTGATTGTAGACGGGAACGGCAGGGTGCGCAATCGGGGGCGGGCGCCGCTTCCGGCTCAGTCGGCGTCGCCCTCGCCCTCAAACACAGCCACGCCCATGCTGTTGGGGCCGACAAAGGTTGCCAGCGAGGGGCTGTAGGGGATGACCTCAAAGTTGCCGCCGGGGAAGTCCAGCGCCAGCCGCTCCAGCAGCAGGTTGGTCTCCTGGTTTGGGCGGGTGTATTGCTGCAGGATGGCCAGATATTTCAGGTTGGAGAACTCGCACACGAATTCCAGTAGCTTCTCAATGGCCTGCTGGCGGGTGCGCACCTTTTCCATGGGCAGGATGTCGCCCTCCTCCAGAATGAGGAAGGGCTTGATGCCCAACATGGCGCCCAACACAGCCTGAGCCTTGCCAATGCGCCCGGATTTTTCCAGGTAGTCCAGCGACTCGGTGAAGAATACAATGTACAGGCGGGGGATCATGCCGCGCACGATGCGTACGATTTCCTCCAGCGATTCCCCGGCCTGGGCCGCGCGGGCCGCGGCCTCCACCAGCAGCCCCAGCCCGACCGAGGTGGTGGCGGAATCTATCGGCACTACCGTCGAACGCCCGAGCAGCCGCTTGCTGGCCGCGCGGGCGTTCTGCCATGTCTGGCTCAGTTTGCTGGACACGTGGATCGAGACGACCTCGGCCCCGGTCCGGCTCAAGTTCTGGTAGATTTCCAGCAGTTGTTCCACACCCGGCGAGGAGGCGGTGGGCAGGGGCGCGCCACGAGCCACCCGGGCGAAGAGCTGTTCCGTGCTGATGTTCACACCGTCGAGGTAAGTTTCTTCTCCCAGATGGATGGCAAGCGGTACGACCGTGACGCTGTGTCTCTGGGGGAAGGTCGGATCAGAAAAATGGGCGGTGCTGTCGGTGACAATGCAGACGCGGTTTCGCATGATGTCGTGTTGCGTACTACGTGATGCGTATTGCTGCCTGCGGAATACGCCGCGCACGGTACGGGTCTCTATTCGGCGGAGATGATGTAATGGTAATGTGGCTGGCCACCGGCGTGCAGTTCAACTTCCTGGGCAGGGTACCCGGCGCGCACGTGGTCGGCCAGTGCGTTGGCCTCGGCCGCGGTCACGCCCTCGCCGTAGTACAGCGTGATCAGCTCCCGGTCGGCAGCGCCCATCGCCTCCAGCAGCGAGTCAAGCGTGGCGCCCAGGTCGTCGTTGGCCGTGACCAGCTTGCCGTTGTGCAGGCCTATGATCTGCCCCTCGCGCACCGGCACGCCGTCAATCTCAACCGTGCGGGTGGCGCTGGTGATCTCCCCGGTCTCTACTTCTTCCAGGGCGGATTTCATGCTGTTGGCCACGGCCTCCAGATCGCCGGCCGGGTTGTGGGCGATCATGGCGGCGATGCCCTGGGGGATGGAGCGGCTGGGGACGATGCGCACGTGCTTGACGGTCAACTCGGCGGCGGCCTGGCTGGCGAGGATGATGTTTTTGTTGTTGGGCAGGATGATCACCCGATCGGTGGGCAGGTTCTCAAAGGCGGCCAGAATCTCCTGTGTGCTGGGGTTCATGGACTGCCCGCCGGCCACGATGCCGGCCACCCCCAGGCTGGCGAACACGCGCGCCAATCCCGGGCCGGGGGCCACGGTCACCACCGCGATCTGGCCCGGCTCGACCGGCCGAAGCGTGAGGGCAGGGTGGGCGCTTGCTGCGCGCCCGGCCTCGATGTCCGCCATCTGGGCCAGCAGGTTCTCGATGTGCACGTTGGAGACCACGCCGAGCGATTTAACGTAGCGGATCGGCTCGAATTCGGTCTGGTCTGGCACGTGGATGTGCATGCGGTAAATGCCGTCGCCTTCGCCCACCTGGATGGAGGTGCCCATCCCCTTCAGCTCGCTGTAGAAAGCGGGCAGGTCAAGCGGGCGCGCGGGCCGGAAATCCACCACCACCTCCCAATCCTGCCCCGGCTCGATGGACGCGGCCGCCTCCAGGCTGAGCGCGGCCAGCGGTTGCACGGTGGCAGCCGGCGTATCCAGCCGCAGGCCGTTCACCTGGCGCAGCATGCCATCCAGGATGAAAAACAGGCCCTTGCCGCCGGAGTCCACCACCCCGGCCTCCTTCAGCACCGGGAGCAGGTCCGGCGTGCGGGCCACCGAGTCGGCGGCCGCGCGTACCATCACCTCCAGCACGTCCCACACGCTGGAGTCTTCGGTCAGGGCGGCCGCGGCTTCCGCGGCCACCTCGCGGGCCACGGTGAGGATAGTGCCTTCCACCGGGCGCACCACGCCGCGATAGGCGGTCTCGCGAGCGGCGTCAAGGGCGTGGACCAATTGAGCGGCGTCGTAGCCGGGGCGCCCCTCCAGCCCGCGGGCAAAGCCGCGCCAGAGCTGGGAAAGGATGACCCCGGAGTTGCCGCGGGCGCCCATAAGCGCGCCCTGCGCCACCGCCAGGGCCACCTTGCCGGCCGAGGGCTCGTCGGCTTCGGCGATCTCCCGACAGGCGGCCTGCATGGTCAACACCATATTGGTGCCGGTGTCGCCATCGGGGATGGGAAACACGTTCATGTTGTTGACGATTTCCCGGTTGGTGGATAGCCAGGCAAGCCCGGCCTCGACCAGTTTCTTGAGGGTGCGTCCGTCAACGCGGTCGGCGCTCATCGCCAGACGCTTGAGGCGGGCGTCGCGGCCGGCGGCGAGAGACACTTCTGGGGTGGGGTCCGCTCCATCGGGCACGGGCTGGTGGGTTCTCCTCTCAGTTCGGTTCGCTGACGCGCAGACCCTGCACGTGCACGTTGACGGCTTTTACCGGCAGCCCGAGCGCTTTTTCGACGTTGAAGCGCACTGTGTTGGCCACGCTGCCGGCCACGCTGGCGATGCGCGTGCCGTACTCGATCACGACGTAGATGTCAATCAAGATGTCCTCGCCGTCGGCTTTCACGTCCACGCCGTGGCGCGGATCGCGCACCAGCACGTTGGCCAGGCCCTCTACCAGGTTCTTGGAGGCCAGGCCTACCACGCCATAGGAGCGGATGGCGGACTGATAGGCAATGCTGGCGATAGCGTCCGGCGAGATTTCGATTTTGCCCAGGGGTGTGTTTTCACCGGTCATAGCTCAGAATCTCTGGTTTTCTAAAGAGGGGCCGGGGGCTGCTCGCGGCGCCGGAGCGATGTGTGCCGCAATTGAGGCCTGCGGGCGGCGTACCCGGCCCTCGCACCCCAATTGCGGGGATTCTTCTGACAACCTTTGCGAGCACGCTGTGCCCGGGAGCGTTGATGATTGGCGTGTCCTGTGGTAAACTGGTGGCTGTTCAGTGCGGCAAGCGAATGGCCGGCAGCGCCCGGCCTGGTTTTTTGTATAAAAGAGGTCTCAAAATGGCAAAGTGCGCGAGCTGCGGCAAGACTACTACTTTCGGCCACAACGTGAGCCATTCCAGGCGGGCGACCAACCGGCCCTATAAACCCAACCTGCAGAAGGTGACGGTGATGGAGGGCCGCCGGATGGTGAAGAAGCTGTTGTGCGCCAGGTGCATCAAGACGCTGGTCAAGACCCCCTGACTGCATCCCTCTCTTGCCGGGCCGGGGTCCACACGGACCCCGGCTTTGCTTTAAGGCAGCATCACGAAAGTCGCTGCGCTCTGCGCCCTTCGACGGCGATACGTTCGTAGTGCGCCACGCAGTGTTAACGGAGTGGCGCGCACCCCGCACTGGAGCACTCCGCTGCGCTGCGTGCTCCACTACGAGCAGAAATCTAACATTGTCAAGTTACGGCTGCTGCGCTCTCTGCCCGACGGCGGTAATAATACACGGCGGGAGGGAGAAAATCAAGCTTTCAGGCCGGCGCCGGCCAGTTGCCCGCAGCCGGCGTTGATGTCCAGGCCGCGGCGCACGCGGATGGTGCAGGGGATGCCGCCGGCCTCCAGCGCCTCCTTGAAGGCCTGCGCCCGTTCGCGGGGGGAGGCCGCCCCGGCGTAGTCGCGAGTGGGGTTGAGAGGAATGGCGTTGAGGTGGCAGTCCAGCCCGTGCGCCAGTTCCACCAGGGCGCGGGCCTGCTCGGGCGTGTCGTTTACCTCGCGGATGAGCGCCCATTCAAAGGTGATGCGGCGGTGGGTCTCGCGCTGGTACAGCCGGCAGGCCGCCATCAGCGCGGCCAGCGGGTATTTCTTGTTGATTGGCAGCATGCTGCTGCGCAACTCATCGGTGGCGGCGTGCAGCGAGATCGCCAGGTTGATCTGGCGGCCTTCGTGGGCGAAGCGTTCGATGAGCGGCGCCAGCCCCACCGTGGAGAGCGTGATGCGCCGGGCGCCGAAGTTGTAGCCCTGCGGGTCGTTCAGCCGGTCCAGGGCTTGCAGGGTGGCCCCGTAATTATGGAACGGCTCGCCCATGCCCATCACCACAATGTTGGTCAGGCGGTCGCCCTCGGCAGCCAGCTCGCGCGCCAGGAACAACACTTGCTCCACGATCTCCCCGGGGGTCAGGTGGCGCTGGAAGCCCATCTGGCCGGTGGCGCAGAAGGTGCAGCCCATGGCGCAGCCGGCCTGAGTGGAGATGCAGGCGGTGCGGCGCCGGTTGTAGCGCATCAGCACGGTCTCGATCTGGCGGCCGTCCGGCAGCCCGAACAGCAGTTTGCGAGTCTCGCCGTCGCGGGAACGGGCCTCGGCCAGCCGCTCCAGCCGGGCGAAGGAGAGGCCGGCCGCCAGGCGCTCGCGCAGGCCCAGCGGCAGGTCGGTCATCTGCTCCGGGGCGCTCGCCAGCCGGCGGTACAGCCAGTTCCACACCTGGCGGGCGCGGTAGGCCGGTTGCTCCCACGCCTGCAGCAAGCCTTCCAGCGCCGGCAGGTCCAGGTCGTATGCGTTCGGAGGGATGGAAGTCTGGGGCAGCGCCATGAGGGCGGCCTATCCGGATGCGGCGGCGCCGCTTCCGCCCCGGCGGCGGTGGCGCTTTTTCTTCGCCCCGGCCGGCTGGCCGGCCTCCGGGGCCGGGATGAGTGTCGGGG
Organism: uncultured Anaerolineales bacterium; assembly: GCA_964478665.1. Lineage (GTDB taxonomy): Bacteria > Chloroflexota > Anaerolineae > Anaerolineales > CAYZNA01 > CAYZNA01. The sequence goes on along the minus strand of CAYZNA010000111.1, from coordinate 4,096 downwards.
GCGCGGGCGCCGGCTCGGGCGAGGCAGCCTCCAGCGCGGCGCGGGTGGCGGCCAGTTCCTCTTCGGTCGGCGCCGGAACAAAGCGGGCGATGGCCGCCCGATCCAGTTTGTTGGCCGAGCGGCAGCGCGGGCAGTGCTCCACGTGATAGGTCTCCCCGGTCACGGTCAGATAGGCCAGGGCAGCAGACAGGTTTTCGCGGTTGACGCCAAAGCTGAATCCACAACGGTAACAACGGGTTTGCATGGGAGATAACTCCTGTCCGGGATGGGGTGCGGGGTGCGCGCCGGGAGGCGGGGAGGCCGGCCGGCGGCGCCATTATACCTCGGGAACGGCCATCACTTCGCGTTGCGGGCCGCCAGCCCGATCCCGACCAGGATCAGGCCGCCGCCCAGCAGCCTGGCCGGGGTGGGGACCTCGTGCAGCAGCAGATAGGCCAGCAGGGTGGAGCCGATCGGCTCGCCGAGGGTGGCCAGGGCGACAAAGGTGGCCGGCAGGTAGCGCAGCGCCCAGTTGAAGGAGGAGTGTCCCAGCAACTGCGGCACGAGCGCCAGCAAGACAAACCACAGATAGGTCAGCGGCGCGTAGCCGGTGGGGCGCAGCCCGGCGATCAGCATGGCGGCCGCCAGCAGCACAGCCGCCACGCCATACACCAGGGTGATGTACGGCACCAGCGACAGCCGCGCCCGCAGCCGGCGCCCGATCATAAAGTAGCCCGTCGCGGCCAGCGCACCCAGGAAGGCCAGCAGATCACCCAGGAAGGCCCGCCCGCGCACAAAGTCGGCCAGCGGCGGGCAACGCAGCCCGGCGAGGCTGAGGGCGCAGGCATCGTCCAGCCCGATCAGCGCCACGCCCACCAGGGTCAAGCCCAGGCTGGCGGCCAGCGCCCGGCTCAGGCGCTCGTGCAGCAGGGCCGGCGAGAGCAGCGCCACGAGGAACGGCGCGGTGCTCACCAGCACCACCGAGGAGGCTACAGTGGTGTAGGCCAGTGATGTTATCCAGGCGGCAAAATGCACGCCCAACAGCAGGCCGGAAAGCAGCGCCAGGCGGGTCTCGCTCCGGCTGAGGGAGCGCAGCTCGGCGCGATGGCGGACCAGCGCCACCGGCGTGAGAACCAGCGAGGCGAGCGTCATCCGGTAGGCGGCGATCACCAGCGAGGGGGCCTCCACCTGCGCGTAGCGGATAAAAATGGAAGCTGCCGATACGGCCAGAATGCCCAACAGGATGCCGAACAGGGGCGGAAATGGCGGTTGTGTTTTCTTCACGAGGGAGGGGTTGTCGTTGTGGGTCGGGCAGTTTCGCTTGACAAAGGTTTTGCTCGCGACTACAATCGCAGGCGCTACGTTCCGTTGGTGGGCCAGCATCTTAACCCGTTCGGCCGCGGTGGTCAAATGGTGGGCGCACCAGAATTCCGACAAAGGAGAGAGACACGATGACATTCCAATTGCCGCCCTTGCCCTATGCTTTCGATGCCCTTGAGCCGCACATTGATGCGCGCACAATGGAAATTCACCACGATAAGCATCACGCCGCATACACTGCCAACCTGAACAAAGCCCTCGAGAGCGCGCCGGAGATGGCCGGCGAGCGCGCCGAAGAGCTGCTGAAGGACCTGGGCGCTGTGCCGGAGTCCATTCGCACCGCGGTGCGCAACAACGGCGGCGGTTTCGTGAATCACCGCGATTTCTGGACGGCCATGTCGCCCGGCGGTGGCGGCGCGCCGGCCGGCGCGTTGGCCGAGGCCATCAACGCCGCCTCTGGCAGCTTTGACCAGTTCAAGAACAAGTTCGCCGCTGCAGCCGGTGGGCGCTTTGGCAGCGGCTGGGCCTGGCTGAGCCTGGACGGGGCGGGTAAGTTGGTCGTCACCTCCACCGCCAACCAGGATAACCCCATGTCGGAGGGGCTGAAGCCCCTGCTGGGGCTGGATGTGTGGGAGCACGCCTATTACCTCAAGTACCAGAACCGCCGGCCGGATTACGTCGCGGCCTGGTGGAATGTGGTAGATTGGAACGAGATTGGCCGGCGGTACGCGGCCGCAAAGTAGGTTTTTCTATTCACAGCCGGCAGCTTGCCGGGAGCGACCGGAGGCGCCGGTCGCTTACCCTTTCTGGAGGAATCCAATGACCCATATCATAACCAGCCTGTGTTTGCGCGATGGCGCCTGCGTGGATGTCTGTCCGGTGGAGTGCATTATACCGGGCCAGCCGCAGAGCGAGTGGCCGTGGTACTACATTGACCCGGACACCTGCATTGACTGCGGCGCCTGCATCCCGGAGTGCCCGTTTGAGGCCATCTTCACCGAAGATGAGGTGCCCGCCGATTGGACCGCGGCCAGGCCCGACGTGAAGGTCAACCGCCGTGAGGGCACGCTGGCCTTTGAGCAAACCGACCACAGCGGGAACCTGGTTACGTTCACCGACCTGAGCGAGCTGCCCGAGGGCGAGAGCATTGATCTGACGCCGGACATCGCGCCCAACTACGATTACTTCAAGGACGGGCCGGGCTATTCCGCAATGGGGTGATTGCCGCAGGTTCGATGGTCTTTGCGCCGAAACGAGGGAGCCAGAAGACGGCTCCCTCGCTTTTTCGGGTGGGCGCCTGGCAGGCGGGGCAGCACCCGAAAGAGGGGCGTGGGCGGTTGCCAGAGGAGTTGAAGGATGTCCGAAGAGTTTCGCACTGAGAAGGATTCGCTGGGCGAGCTGCAGGTGCCGGCGGCGGCCTACTACGGCGTTCAGACGCAGCGCGCCGTGCTCAACTTTCCCGTTTCCGGGCTGCGCCCGTGGCGCGCCTTTGTGTGGAGCATGGCGGCCATCAAGTGCGCCGCGGCGGAGGTCAACCGCGACCTGGGTTTGCTGGCGCCCGAGAAGGCCGCGGCCATTGCAGCAGCCGCGCGCGAGGTGATGGAGGGCCGCCGGGAGGGCCAGTTTGTGGTGGACCCGTTTCAGGCCGGGGCAGGGACCAGCCACAATATGAACATGAACGAGGTGCTGGCCAACCTGGCCACCGAGAAGCTGGGCGGCGTGCGCGGCAACTACATCGTCCGGCCCAACGACGACGTGAACATGGCCCAGAGCACCAACGACACCATCCCCACCGCCATCCGGTTGGGTTGCCTGTGGCGGCTGGATGAGCTGCTGGCGGCGTTGGACAACTTGCGCGCCGCGCTGGAAGCCAAGGCCGTCGAGTTTGACGGCATTGTGAAATCGGGCCGCACGCATTTGCAGGACGCGGTGCCCGTGCGGCTGGGGCAGGAGTTTGGCGGTTACGCCAAAGCCGTGGGCCGCGACCGCGAACGCATTGCCCGCGCAGCCGAAGGGCTGCGCCGGTTGGGCATTGGCGGCACGGCCACCGGCACCGGCCTCAACGCGCACCCGGAATATCACGCCCGCATGGTCAAGCGGCTCGGCGAGATCAGCGGGATCAAACTCTACGAGTCGGATAACCTGTTTGAGAGCATGCAGTCGCAAGCCGATGCGGCCGACTTTTCGGCCTCGCTGCGCACGCTGGCGGTGACGCTTACCCGCATTGCCAACGACTTCCGCCTGCTCTCCTCCGGGCCGACCACCGGCCTCGACGAGATACGGCTGCCCGCCGTGCAACCGGGGTCGTCCATCATGCCGGGCAAGGTGAACCCAGTGCTGGCCGAGATGTTGAATATGGCGATGTTCCACGTGCAGGGCTGCGATCTCACGGTGACGCTGGCGGCGCAAGCCGGCCAGCTTGAACTCAATGTGATGATGCCCATCATCGCGCACAACCTGTTCGAGGCCATGCAGGTGATGATCGGCGCGGTGAACGCCTTTACCGAACGGTGCGTGAAAGGTATTGTGGCCCAGCGCGAAAAGGCGGAGGGCTGGCTGGGGAAGAATGCCATAGTGGCCACCGCCCTCAACCCGCTCATCGGCTACATGACCGCAGCGGCGCTGGTGAAGGACGCCATGAAACGCAACCTCACCATCCGCGAGGTGGCGGCCGAGCGTATTGGGCGCGGCGACTTGAAGCACAAAGACACCGGCCAACTGATGACAATGGCCGATATCGACGCGGTGCTGGGCGATGTGCGCAAACTCACCGAGGGCGGGCTGGGCGGCCCGGCGG
>CAYZNA010000110.1:0-9690 GCA_964478665.1 uncultured Anaerolineales bacterium | reverse complement strand
GGATGCTCTCCGGCGGCAACCTGTAGCGGGTGGTTCTGGCGCGCGAGATCTCCAGCGGCCCGCAGGTGATGATCGCCGTGCAGCCCACCCGCGGGCTGGACGTGGGCGCCATCGAGGGCGTGCAGCGGCTGCTGCTGGCCCAGCGCGCGAGCGGCGCAGCCATTCTGCTCATCTCCGAAGAGCTGGAAGAGATTGTCTCGCTCAGCGATCGGGTGCTGGTGATTTACGAGGGGCGCATCATGGGCGAGGTAGCCGACGGCAACATTGACCGCATTGGCCTGCTGATGACCGGCGGGCACCCCGAGGCGGCACAGGAGGGGGCATGACTCAAACCACAACGGCGCGAGGGGTGCGCGGCTACCGGCTGAAGGTCGAGCCGCGGCTGGAAACGCCCCGCTGGCTCTCTCCGGCGGTCTCGCTGGGGGCCATTGCCGTCTCCCTGGTTCTGGGGGGGATCGTGCTGCAAATGGTCGGCGGCAACGCTTGGGCCGCGTATCGGCACATTGCCCGCAACGCCTTCGGCAACGTGGGCGTGCTGTCGGATACGGTAGTCAAGGCCATCCCACTGATGATTATCGGGCTGGCGCTCACCGTGGCCTTCCGCATGAAGCTGTGGAACATCGGCGCCGAGGGCCAGTTTTTCATGGGCGCCTTCGGGGCCAGTCTGGTGGTGCTGGGTGGGCTGGTCCCGGAAACCGCCCCCCGCTGGTTGATGCTGGCCGCCATGGCGCTCTCCGGCATGTTGTTCGGCGCGCTGTGGGGCTTCATCCCCGGCTATCTCAAGGCAAAGTTGCGGGTCAACGAGATCATCACTACCCTGATGTTGAACTACATCGCCGTGGCGTGGAACAACTTCTTCATCTTTGGCGTGTGGAGCGAGGCCGGGTTTCAGATGAGCCGGGTGTTCCCCAAAAACGCATGGCTGCCGCGCCTGGCGGACTATGCCCGGCAGGTTCCCGCCCTGCGCGGGCTGACGGCCCACCTGGGGTTGGCCTTTGGACTGGCGGCGGCGGTGCTGGTGTGGTACATCCTGTATCGCTCGCGTTGGGGCTACGAGATCCGGCTGATCGGCGACAACCCGCGCGCCGCGCAGTACGCCGGGCTGAACATTGTGCGCAACACCGTGCTGGTGCTCATGTTCTCCGGCGGGCTGGCCGGGCTGGCCGGCATGTCGGAGATTGCCGGCGTGGTGCACCGGCTGCAGGGCGCCATCTCGCCCGGCTACGGCTTCACCGCCATCATCGTCGCCTGGCTGGCCAGGCTCAACCCGGCGCTGGTGGTGCTGGTCTCGATCCTGTTCGGGGGATTGCTGCTGGCCGGGCGTGAGATTCAGCCGGCCGGCATCCCGCGCCTGATTCAGGGCATTATCCTGTTTGCGCTGATCGCCAGCGAGGTGCTGCTGCGCTACCGCGTGCGCCTCGTGCGCGTTGAGGAATAGCTTGACAATGTTAGATTTCTGCTCGTAGTGGCGCACGCAGCGCAGCGAAGTGCTCCTGTGCGGGCGCGCGCCACTCCGCTAACACTGCGTGGCGCACTACGAACGTATCGCCGCCGAATGTAACATTGTCGAGATAGTTGTCATCTCGCTGAGGGGAAGTGATCCTATGGATCCAATCATCATCTTACAGGCGGGAGTGGCCAGCGGCACGGTGCTGTTGTTCGCCACCCTGGGCGAAATCCTCGCCGAACGGGCCGGGGTGCTGAATCTGGGGGTAGAGGGCATGATGCTGATCGGGGCCATGACCGCCTTCAGCATTACCGTCTCCACCGGGAACGGCTGGCTGGGGCTGGGCGCGGCCATGATCGTGGCCGGCGCGCTGGGGTTGCTGCATGGGCTGGTCTCCATCCATTTTCAGGCCGATCAAGTGGTCAGTGGGCTGGCGCTCACTTTCCTCGGCGCCGGGCTGAGTCTGGTGTTCGGCGAGGGGCTGAGCAAGGCCGGCAACATCTCGCTGCTGCCGACCTTCAGCCTGCCTGTGCTGTCGGCCATTCCGGTCCTTGGCCCCATCCTGTTCACAAAGCAAAGCGTGATGGTGTACGTGGGCTACGTGATCACCCCCCTGGCGTGGTTCTACATCAACCGCACCCGCCCCGGCCTGCACCTGCGGGCGGTGGGCGAGAACCCCACCGCCGCCGACGCCATGGGCATCAACGTCTACCGGCTGCGCTACCTGTACGTGTTCGCCGGCGGGATGCTGGCCGGGCTGGCCGGCGGCACCATCAGCCTGGCGATTTCCCCCGGCTGGTTCAGCGAGCTGACCACCTCTGGCCAGGGCTGGATTGCGGTCGGGCTGGTGATCTTTGCCCAGTGGGACCCGTGGCGGGCGGCCTTTGGCTCGTATGCCTTTGGCGCGCTGCGCCGCACCGTGCTGGATATTCAGGGGCCGCTCACCCTGTTCGGCCTGCGCAACCCGTTCTACTACAACCCCTACCTGGGTTTCTTCCTACAAATGATCCCGTATGCCTTCACCATTGCGGTGCTGATCCTCGGCTCGCGCGAGGCCCTGCGCCAGCGCCTCGGCGCGCCGGCGGCGCTGGGGGTGCCATACATTCGAGGAGAGAGGGGACTGTAGTGACAAATCATGGATCAACAGCGTTATAGAACCCGTGTTCTGTGCAACCCCCTGAAAATCAGGATACCGCCATCTCGTGCGCAATAGCGACTATGACGACACCCTTCTCTGGTTATGTTTGTTCACTCTGCGGCAGAGGCTATTCCAGTTCTGCTCTAATCTACGTGTGCCCGCACCACGGCGACCTCGGCAACCTCGACGTGCTGCTGGACTACCCCGCGATCCGGGCCTCCACCTCCCCCCGGACCATTGCCGCGAACCCCGACCCCTCCCTGTGGCGCTACCTGCCCCTGCTCCCCGTCCCCGACCCCGGCTTTCGCTCCACCCCCCTCGGCGCGGTGGGCGGAACCCCGCTCTTTTCCGCCCCCCGGCTGGCCGCCCGCCTCGGCCTGCGCCACCTGTGGCTGAAGGACGATAGCCGCAACCCGACCGCCTCCTTCAAGGACCGGGCCAGCGCAGTGGTCGTGGCGCGGGCGCTGCAGATCGGGGCCGGGACGGTGGTCGCCGCCAGCACCGGCAACGCCGGGGCGGCCCTGGCGGGGATGGCGGCAGCGGTCGGCCTGCCGGCCGTCATCCTTGCCCCGGCCAGCGCGCCGCCGGCCAAAGTCGCCCAACTGCTCATGTTCGGCGCGAAAGTGATTCTGGTGGAGGGTACCTACGACGACGCCTTCGACCTCGCCCTGGCCGCCTCCCGCGAGTTCGGCTGGTACTGCCGCAACACCGGCTACAACCCCTTCACCGTCGAGGGCAAAAAAACCGCTGCCTTCGAAATCTGCGAACAACTCACCTCAATCTCCAATCCCCACGCAAAGCGTCCAATCTCCAATCTCCACTGGCTGGCCCCCAACCGCCTCTTCGTCCCCGTTGGCGACGGCAACATCATCTCCGGGATACACAAGGGGTTCAAAGACCTGCTGGCCCTCGGCTGGATTGAGCGGATGCCGAAGTTGATGGGGGTGCAGGCGGAGGGGTCGGCGGCGGTGGCCCGCGCGTGGGCCGCCGGGACGGAGGCCATCACCCCCGTGCGCGCCACCACGCTGGCCGACAGCATCTCGGTGGACCTGCCGCGCGATGGGGTGCGGGCCGTGCGCGCCGTGCGCGAGACCGGCGGGGCCTACCTCACCGTCGCCGACGAAGACATCCTGCGGGCGATGAAATCGCTGGCCTCCGAGGCCGCCGTCTTCTCCGAACCCGCCGCCGCCACTGCCTTCGCCGGGCTGGAAAAGGCCGTGGCTGCCGGGCAGGTGGGACCGGACGAGCAAATCGTGGTTCTGCTCACCGGCAGCGGGCTGAAAGACGTAGGCGCGGCACTGAAAGCGGCGGGAGAGGCAGTGCGCATCGAGCCGAGGCTGGAGGCGCTGAGGAAACATGCACATCTATCTGGATGAGGCCGGCAATCCCGCTCCTCTTGCTCATCCCTCGACCACCCGACACTTTCTGCTGGTTGTCGCTATTGTCGAAGATCGGGAGCCTGTTGGACAGGCCATCCGAAAGTTGCGTGACGAACTCGGCTTCTATCTGGAGTTAAAGTCCCACAAAACGCCACTCGACAAACGGCTGGCCTTGCTGAAGCGGGCTAGAGAACTGGAGTTGTACTTTGACGTGATGGTTGTGGATAAGCAAGCGCTCGTGCCCCGTTGGAGAGCGCAAAGTGGGGCGAATCTCTATCTCGCCCTGATTGAGGAACTTCTACTTGCTGTCACTCAAAGGCTGAAGAACGCCATTCTGGTGGTAGATGAGATTGATCGACGCCACACGGAAGCGATTCGAAAGAGAATTCGAATCGGCGTGAATCTGTCTCAGTTGGAGGGCCACCGCCTGAGGCGCATCAAGCGTGTCGTCGGCCACGACTCGCAACGGGACGACCTGATTCAGTTGGTAGATGTGGTTGCCGGTTCTGTGTTTCGCGCCAGGGAGCGGGGAGATCGCAGGGGACTGGACGCAATTGAGGCACGAATACGCTGGCACAGATTCAGCGGGGAAAAGCAGAATGGGACCGTTGTTCGGGGCTAGGCCCGGCCTATAGCCGGACACAGAGGCGGCACAGCGCTTTTTCACCCCGCGATCCCATTCAGTGCCCTTCTTATAACATACTTTCCGTTGCCGGGCAATAGCCGGATTCGCCGAAGGGGGCGGAGCGGGAAAACGCGCCGCCCTGCTGCTCACCGGCAGCGGGCTGAAGGACGTGGGCGCCGCGCAGCGGGCGGCGGGCGAGGCGGTGCGCATCGAGCCGACGCTGGAGGCGCTGAGAGCGGCGGATATGCTAGAATGAGGCCTCTCCCCGAAGGCGTGAGGTGACTCCGATGCAGACAGTTACGTTGCAAGGGCCGGTGGTCGTATTGCCCTCCGCAGACTACCAGAGTTTGCTGGAGCGGGTTGCTCGGCTGGAGAATACCGTCGCGTGGCTCAACCGCTTGCTGGAGGATCTGAGCGACATCCGGGCCATGCGCGAAGCCGAGGCAGAATACGAGGCCGGCGATCGAACGAGTTTCGAAGACCTGCTGGCTGAACTCGAATCTGAGGAAGCAGCCGGTGGCGTACCGGATTGAGGTCGCCTGGTCACGCGTGAAGCGTGAGTTGCAGCGTATTCCTCGCGAAGACCGTGAGCGAATCGGGCTGGCCGTTCGGGCGCTGTCCGCCGAACCGCGGCCGCCAGGGGTGATTCAACTTGAGTCGAACGTGTACCGAATCCGGGTCGGAGAGTATCGCGTCATTTACAAAGTCTTCGACGAGCGCGAGTTGATTCTGGTCGGGCGTGTGGCCCGGCGTGGCGAAGATACGTACAGGGGCATTGGCAGTCTGTTCGATTGAGGCCGAAGTTCTGAGCCATGCTCGAAATCACCATCCCTGGCCGGGGCCTGTACAAGCTGGAGCATCTGGTGCTGGATGTCAACGGCACCCTTGCGCTGGATGGCCGGCTGCTGGACAAAGTCGCCCGGCCGCTGCTTGCCCTGCGCGACCGCTTTAGCCTGCACCTGCTCACCGCCGATACCCACGGCCGGCAGGCGGCCATTGACCTCACCCTCGGCCTGAGGGCCAACCGCATCCCGCCCGGCGACGAATCCGGCGCCAAAGCCGCCTATGTGCGCGCCCTGGGGGGCCAGACCGTGATTGCCATCGGCCAGGGCGCCAACGACGCCGGCATGCTCAAAGAAGCCGCCCTCGGCATTGCCGTGCTCTCCGCGGAGGGCCTGGCGGTGGAGGCCCTGCTCAACGCCGACCTGCTCGCCCGCGACATCTTCGAGGCCCTCAATCTGATAGAATACCCCCAGCGACTGGTCGCCAGCCTGCGCCGTTGACCCGATCCGGCCCATGGAACAATTCGTCTCCTCCCCCCTGTCCGAAGCCACCCCCGAGCCGCCGCTGCGCCCCCGCCGTCGCCGCGACCGGGGCGCCCTCTCCCCGCTCACCGAGAGCGGCCGGGGCGAGGTGCTGGCCGAGGCCGCGCGCAACGCCTCCCCCAGCGTGGACTTCTTCCTGTTTACCACCCTCGCCGCGCTGGTGCTGGCCGTCGGCTTTCTGTTCAACCATCCCACCATCATTTTTATGGCCGCCGTGGTCGCGCCGACCATGTCCCCGGTGCTGGGCCTGTCGCTGGCAGCCGCCACCGGCTCGCCCCGGCTGTTCCTGCGCGTGCTGGGCGGCATTCTGGTGGGCGGTCTGGTGGTGGTTGGATTGGCGGCGCTGGCTGGCTGGGCCGGCTACCGGCTGTTTCACCTTGACCCGTTTACCGCCCAGAGCCTGTCGCGCGCCCGCCTCAACCTGGTGGACTTGCTGGCGGCGCTGCTCGGGGGCGCCTTCACCGCGCTGGCCCTGGCCCGCTCCCCGCAGGCCGGCGCCGTCCCGGGCGTGGCCCTGGCCTACGAACTGCTGCCGCCGCTGGGCGCATTGGGCTTTGGGCTGGTCAGCGGGCAACCCAACCTGTGGCGCGGCGGGCTGGAAGTTTTCGCCGTTCACCTGTGCGCCGCCGCCCTGGCCGGACTGCTTATCTTCTGGCTGCTCGGCCTCCGGCCCTCTCCCGGCGGCTGGCCGGTCGCCGGTCTGGTCACATTGCTGATCCTGGCCGGGACTGCCTGGTCCGGGCGGACTTACCTCTCCCAACCCGAAGCGGCTGCCATGATTCTGGTCACCCCGACCGCGACCCCCTCGCCGCCCCCGGCACCCCCCGGCACCTGCGTCCGGGGCAGGTGTGCGTCCGGGGCAGGTGTGCCGCCCACCCCCACCCGGACCGGCACCCCCGGTCCGACCGCCAGCGCCACCCTCACCCCGACCATCACCCCCACCCGTGCCTTCGCCCGCGTGCGCACCGGGGACGGCAACGGCGCGGTGCTGCGCGACGCTCCCAACGGCAAATTCATCACCAGCCTGCCGGAGAACACCGTGATTGAGATCCTCGGCCCGCCGGAAAAGGCCGGCCCCTACCTCTGGCTGCGGGTACGGGATGAGTTCGGGCAAGAGGGCTGGCTGGCCGAGATCGTCTTTGCCACCATTACCCCGCGACCCTCAGCCACCCCCTGAGGTAGCTGTCAGGCGTAGGGCAAGATTGAATCTTGCCCCACAAGCAGGCCCGACGCTTTTGCGGTATACCCCTGAGGCAGGTGAGGGCCGAGGCTCGGAACGGGGGCGCCGCATAACCCTGCCGCCCGCCATGGTACCTCCTTTAAGAAAACCGCAGGTTGACTTGGGGTGGAAAGCGCCTTATTGTATAAGCAACATAGAAAAGCCCTGCGCACGAGTGGGTTGAGCACTCAACCGCCGGCCAGACGACGCACAGTCGGTCAAACCACCCCGAGCCGTCAATACGCACGGCACTGTCGGGAATGCAGTTTGCGCAAGAGATTGACCGCTTGCTGGCGCCCTTCCGATCTTATCTGGCTTGTCAGGCGTTTGAGTAACCCGGTGCGGCGCGATAGTTTGCCTTGTCCATCCGGCCAGTGAGACATGGAAGCTGCCGGCGCCGGGTTGCCCTGCCGAACAAGAAGTTCGCAGGGCTTTTCTTTTAATCCGGCCTGGCCACTACCAGCAGCATCTGAAGATTGCAGTCCGGGCCGTAGGGCAGGTAGGGCGGCTGGTCGGTGCCATATACTTGCAGCACCTGCAGGCCGCTGGCGGCGCACAACGCGCGCATCTCGTCTACCTCGTACAGGCGCACGGTTTCCGGCCGGTCCGCCACGTGCGTGTTTCCCTCCCGGTCGTAGAGGTAAAATTGGGTGCTCAGGGTGAATGTGGCCGGATCGTACGCGCTATCCAGCTCGTAGATTCCCTCTGGCCGGAAGTGACGTTTCCGGCTGCCCATTTCGCGCCCTGCCTGCGGGTCCAGGCAGTCAATCACAAAACGACCGCCGGGGCGCAGCGAGCGGGCGATGCCATCCAGTACAGCGCGGTCGCCCGGCATGTCAAAGAAGCCAAAAGAAGCGGAGTACAGGTAGCCGGCATCGAAGGGCGAGGTGAAGGGCAGGGTGCGCATATCTCCCACCAGAAAATCGGCCTGCTGCGTAACGCCCTGCAACGCTGCCTGTTCCCGGCAATGAGCAATCAGCCGGGGCGAAATGTCCAGCCCGGTGACGTGGTAGCCCTGCCCGGCGAGGCGCAGGGCGTGCGGCCCGGCCCCACAGGGCACGTCCAGCAGGCGCTGGCCAGGCTGCAAGTCCAGAGCAAAGCGCAGGAACGCGACCACCGAGTCATCCCACAGGTCCATGCCCCGGATGCTGCGGCGATAAGTTACGCGGAATTGATATGCCCACCAATCCCACGAGTGGACTACGGGTTCATCGGATGTCATGTTGCCTCCATAGCGCCGGGCCGGTCACTACCTCGACCGCCGGCAGGGCCTGGCGCAGAAATTCAGCTTCCCGGCCGCCGAGCGCCGGGCCGGTCACTACCTCGACCGCCCCCAGGTAGGCTGCAAAGGCGGCCAGACTGGTCCGCACGGCGGCCAGCATGGTCTGGTCTGGCTGCACACCGGCCTCCCACCACCAGTTCTGCAGGGTGAGCACGCCGGCCTTGCGGTTAAAGGCCGGGTCAAGGCGAGCCACAAAACGATCGCCATACAGCACCGGCAGCACGTAATAGCCGTATTGGCGTCGGTGCGCGGGCTTATACACTTCCCAGATGTAGTCAAAGTCGAACACGCGGCGCAGCAGGTTGCGATCCCACAGCAGGTTGTCCAGCGGAGCGAGGAAAGCGGCGACAGGTAGGGCTTCGCCCGCCTCAGCCTCCATGGCAGCGTTCAGGGCGGCCTGGTCGGCGAAGCGCAGGTAGAAGACCCCGGCCAGGCCCTCGACGGCCACCGGCAGCAGTTCCATGCGATCCACCAGCCGCTCGAGGGCCGCCTGGCGCTCGGGCGCCTTCATTTCAAGGATGCCCAGCCAGCTTTCGCCGGCCCTTGCCTGGGCCAGCCCCAGCCCGCCGATGCGCCGCAGCACGTGCCAGTCCCAATAGGCCTGTTGGGAGGGGTGCGGGTCGGGAGCGGCCAGCAGTTCAGCCGGCAACAGGCGCCGGTTGAAATCGTACACCCGCCGGGCGCCAACGCGATGGTGGACGCCCAGCTCGCCGGTGGCGTGCATCACTTCCAGCGTGGCGCGGGCGGCGCGGGCCGGCCCCCACGACCAGTTGACCTTGCGCTTGTGATCGAAGTCGAGCGAGGAGAGCGGCCCGCGCGCGTGCAGAGCGGCCCGGATGGCCGGGACCAGTTCGGCGGCCGGGCCGTCGCCGTGTTGGCCGCGCATGCGCTGCCGGTGGCGCTCAAAGTAGGGCCAGTCGCCGGTAGGGTAAATGGCGGCCTGCTTGTCCCAGCCGTCAATCAGGCTGCGTTCGCTGTACAGCATCTCGTCCAGCAGCCCCGGCTGGTAGCCGGCCACGCGGGCCTGCAACACCAGCTCCGGGTTGCGGCCCACCACGTTCACCGGGTCGTACTGGATGCAGCCGACCCCGCGGATGAACGCCAGCACGCCGGCCTCGCCGGACAGGCCGCGGGGCGGCCACAGGCGCTGGTGGACCAGCAGAAAGCGCCGGGCGGTGGTCTTGCTGAGGGTGAGGGCGGGGGTGGGCATGGGGAGTGGAGAGTGGGGAGTGGGGAGTGGGGAGTGGGGAGTGGGGAGTGGAGAGTGGGGAGTGG
>CAYZNA010000109.1:1320-9754 GCA_964478665.1 uncultured Anaerolineales bacterium | reverse complement strand
CCAACAAAGAAATCGCCTATCGCCTGGGCCGGGGCGAGCGCACCGTGCGGTCCCACCTCAACAGCGTGTTCAACAAGACCGGCGCCAACTCGCGCACGGAGGCAGTTGCGCTGGCGTTGAGGCAGGGGTGGTTGGGGGGGTAGGGGGGGGGGGAGGGGAGGAGGGGGGGGGAGGGGGGAGGAAGGGGGGGAGGGGGGGGGGGGGGAGGGGGGGGGGGGGGGGAGGGGGGGAGGAAAGGAGGGAGGGAGGAAAGGAGAGGGGGAAACAGGGCCCCCTGCCCCCCTGCCCCCCTGCCCCCCTGCCCCCCTGCCCCCCTGTGGTAACAGCGGAGGCGGGCCGGCCGGATTTCCGCTATGCTGTGGGCAAATCCACTCACAGGAGGCAAACCATGAACCCCAACGATCTGCTCACCGCCCTGGGGCCGCTGGCCCCATTCTTCGCTGACGAAAGCGTGACCGAAATCATGGTGGACGGCCCCGACCACGTCTACCTTGACCGCCGTGGCCCGGGACTGGAGGAAAGCGATGTTCGCTTCCCGTCGCCGCAGGCCGTGCAGGCCCTGATCGAGGGCGTGCTCGCGCTGGACGGCAACACCCTCGCCCCCGGCCAGACGCTGGTGGACATCGGCCTGCCCGAGGCCCGGATGGCGGCGGTGCTGCCCCCCAACGCGCCGCAGGGACCCTGTCTGGTCATCCGCAAGCTGCCGGCCCGTATCCTCACGTGGGAGGAAGTGATCGGTTACCGCGCAATCACGCGCGAGGCGGCCGACTTCCTGCAGAGCGCGGTGCAGGCGAGGGCCAACATCCTCGTCGCCGGGGGCACCGGCTCCGGCAAGACCACGGTGCTTGGTCTGCTGGCCTCCAGCCTGCCGGCTGAAGAGCGCGTGATTTTTGTGGAAGAAGCGCGCGAAATCCGCCTGAATCAACCCCGCCCGCGCGCGGTCTGGCTGGAGGGTGGCGGCCCGGCCGGCCTCTCCGCCTCCGACCTGTTGCTCACGGCGGCGAAGTTGCGCCCCGACCGGCTGGTGGTGGGCGAGCTGCGCGGCGCCGAAGCCCTGCACGCTCTGCAACTGTTCTCGACCGGTCACGACGGCTCGCTGGCCAGCATCCACGCCACCAGCCCGGAGGATGCGCTGGCCCGGCTGGAGGCGTTGTGCCTTATGGCCAACCTCGGCCTGGGCCTGGGCGAAATCCGCAACCTGATTGCCAGCGCGCTCGGGCTGATCACCGTCCAGCGCCGCCTGCCCGACGGGAGCCGCAAGCTGACCGATATTGTTGAACTGCGCGGCCTGCAAGACGATCGCTACCTGCTGCAACCGCTGTTCCGTTACAACCCGGAGAGCAAGCGCCTCGAGCGCCTCGGAGTACCGGCTACGGTGTGATGGTATCGAATCCCACCTTTGAACAGTTCTATCGAGATGTGCCGGCAGAGCAGCGCCAACGGCTGCTGGCCTTCCGCGCCGCGCACCCGGTTAAAGCCATCACCGCAGATGGTCACCGCTGGCGCTATTTCACCGGCGGCCAGGGCGCCGGGTGGCTGCTGGTGCTGCACGGCGGCGGCGGCAACGCCGAATCGCTCTTTCAACAGATCACCGGCTTTGAGCGGGAATACCGGGTGCTGGCGCCCACCTATCCCGCCACCCTCCGGGCCGTGGACGACGTGCTGGCCGGCTTCGAGGCCCTGTACCGGGCCGAAGGTATCGGCAGCGCCCACGCTTACGGCCTCTCGCTGGGCGGCGGCGGGGCGCAGGCGCTGGTGCGCCACCAGCCAGGGGCCGTGCGCAGCATGATCCTTTCTCACACCGCCCCGCCCACCCCGTGGATGGGCCGCGACCTCCGGCGCCGGCTGCGGCGCATGACCCTGATCCCCTCGTGGGCGGTGCTGGCCATTGGCAGGCGGCGTTTGCGCGGGCGGCTGGAACTGGCGGCCGACAGCGTGCCGCCGGAAGAGCGCGCCTTCTGGGAGGCCTTCCGCGCCGAGCTGTACGCCACCTCGCTCACCAAAGCCGACGTGCTGGCCCGCACCCGGATGCAGATTGACTACCACCTCAACCTGCGCTACGGCCCGCACGATCTGGACGGCTGGCCGGGGCGGGTGCTCATCATCGAATCCGATCGGGACCAGAACATCCCCGCCGATGTGCGCGCCGCGCTGCGGGCGGCCTATCCGCGCGCCCGCGTGCACACCTTTCGCGGCATCGGGCATTCCGGCGGGCTGACTCTCACCGAGCAAAACGTGGCCCTGATCCTCGAATTCCTGCGGGCATGAGACCGATTCCGCTCGCGCTGGCGCGTTTCGCGCCGGTGGTCAGTTCGGGCAGGGTAGCGCGGGCATCCCCGTGCCCGCGGCGTCCAGGAATCGAGATCCGCCCGCTTGCGCTGGCCCTGCTGTTGACCGCCTGCGGCAACTTCGCCCGCCTGCCGATCCCCACCCCGACCGCGTTCCCCGTACGGGCGACCCGCCGGGTCGCCCCGACGGTCCCCCGCCCGGGCCCCTCTCCCACCCCGACCGTCGCCCCGTCCCCCCTCCCGGCCGTTCCGCCGGTGGTGCAATTGCTGGCGGTGGGGGACGTGATGCTGGGGCGGAGCGTGGGGGAGCGCATCCTTTCTGAGGGGCCGGCCGCGCCCTTCGCCGGGGTGGCCGGTCTGCTGGCCTCCGCCGACCTGCTGGTCGCCAACCTGGAGTGTGTGATCTCTGCGCAGGGCGAGCCGCAACCCAAGTCCTACGCCTTCCGCGCCCCGCCGGCCGCGGCCGATTCGCTGGCGCTGGCCGGGGTGGACGTGGTGAGCGTGGCCAACAACCACGCCCTCGACTACGGCTGGGGGGCGCTGCGCGACACCTTCGAGTTGCTGGGCGCGCGCGGGATCGCCGCGGTGGGAGCCGGGGAAAACGCCGCCGCCGCGCGGGCGCCGCTGCTGCTGGAGCGCAACGGGCTGCGGCTGGCCTTCCTGGCCTACGTGGACGTGCCGGTGGAATACGGGGGGTTCGACGCGCGAGACTGGATCGCCGGGCCGGCCTCCCCCGGGGTGGCGTGGGCGGAGCCGGGGGAGATCGCGGCTGGCGTGCAGGCCGCCCGCGCCGGAGCCGATGTGGTGATCGTGCTGCTGCACGCCGGGCTGGAGGGCCGCCCGCAGCCCTCCCCCAATCAGCAGGCGGCGGCCCGCGCCGCCATTGACGCCGGCGCAGCGCTGGTGATCGGCTCGCACCCGCACGTGCTGCAAGGGGTGGAGCGCTATGGCGGCGGGCTGATCGCCTACAGTCTGGGCAACTTTGTTTTCGATGGGTTCGGCTTCCCTGAAAACTACAGCGCCATCCTCAGCATCACCCTGACTCGCGCAGGCGTCACCGCGTACGACTGGCTGCCGGTCGCCATAGAGAACGGCCTGCCGCGCCCGGCCACGCCGGCGGAAGCGCAGGAGGCCCTGGCGCGGGTGCAGCCGGCAGCGCCGTAACGGCCTTGCAGCCGCACCCGCGTAGCCCCCACCACGGTCGCCCCGACCCCGACCGCGTTCCCCGTACGGGCGACCCGCCGGGTCGCCCCGACGGTCCCCACCCGGACCCGCAAAGCGCCCGGCCCGAAACCTTGAGTTTCGACGCGCAGGCGCCGCGTCAATCGCTGGCCACGTTCGCCCGAACGTGGCCGGCTGCTTTTACCCACATTGACCTGCCTGCCGATCTGGTGTAACCTCTGCTCGTGCGCGCGCATCGTCTGCTCCCCGCCGCCGTGTTTCTCGGCGGCCTTTTGTTGTACGTTTTCACCCTTGCCCCCTCGCTGGTCTTCGGCGACCCGGCGGAGTACATCTTCGTTCCGCACATCTGGGGCGTGTTGCACCCGCCGGGCTACGCGTTTATGACCCTGCTGGTCAAGGCCTGGCAAACTCTCGTCCCCATTGGCACGCTGGCCTACCGCAGCAACCTGCTGGCGGCCGCGGCGGGGGCGGGAGCGGCGGCACTGGTAGGGGTGGCGGCGCAACATGCAGCCGGCAAGCGGCCGGTGATAGGACTGCTTGCTCCTTCCTGCTTCCTGCTTCCTTCCCTCTCTCTGCTGGCCGCCCCTGACTTCTGGCAGCACAGCCTGCACGCCAACGCCCACATCGTCACTGCGCTGCTGGCCGCCTCGGCGCTGTTCCTGCTGCTGCGCTGGGGCGCGGGCGGGGGTGATCGCTGGCTGTATGCCTTCGGGCTGGTTGCCGGGCTGAGCGTCACCCACCACCCGCTGCTGACGCTGTCGTTCCCGGCCTACGCGGTCTACATTCTCACCATCCGCCCGGGCCTGTTGCGAGATTGGCGGGCGCTGCTCAAGCTGCTGGGAGCCGGGCTGCTGGGGCTGCTGCCGTGGGCCTACTTCCCGCTGCCCTCGCTGTTGGCCGGGGCGGGGGCGACCGGTTCGGGGGCGACCGGGGTGGGGGCGACCGGGCCGGTCGCCCCTACGTGGCCGGGCGACCTGAACACGCTGACCGGGTTCCTCAACCTTGTGCTGGCGCGCGGGCTGACCGGGGTGAATCTGTTCGCCTTTGGCTGGGGCGAGCAGGGCCAGCGGCTGATTGTGTTCTGGAGCTTGCTGCGCCTGCAGTTCTCCCTGCCGGTGATTGCCCTCGCCGCGCTCGGCCTCGGCGTGCTGTGGCGGCGCGCGTGGCGGGCCGGGCTGCTGTTCACCCTGCTGCTAGCCCTCAACCTGGGCTTCGTGTTTAACTCGGTGCAGGACGTGCAGGCCTACTTTCTGCCCTCGCTAACGGCCATTGCGCTGCTGGCCGGGGTGGGGGCGAGCGCGGTCCTGCGAGTAGACCTGACAGGTTTCTGGAGACCTGTCAGGTCTGGCCCGGGCATTCTGTTGCTGCTCATTCCGCTGGCCGGGCTGGCACAGAACCTGCCGCGCGTCTCGCTGCGGGGCGAGCGCGCCGCCGACGCCTTTGTGCAGGGTGTCTTCGAGCGGTGGGCCGGCAAAGGCCAGCACGCGGTGCTGCTCTCCGATTGGGAGCACATGACCCCGCTGTGGTACGCGCGCTTTGTGGAGGGCCGCGCGCTGGACCCGGCCGACCTCACCCCGGTGTACGTGGCCGGAACTTCGGCCTCCCCGTGGGTGGACGCCATCTGGGCGCACATCGGCGACGGGCCGATTTACTTGATCGAGTACCGGCGGGACGTGATCGAGGCCGGCTTCCGGCTGCGGGCGGAGGGCGACTCGCTATGGCGCCGCGCCCTGCCCCCGGCGGAGGCCCTCGTCCCGCCCCCGATTCCCTACCCCCTGGCGGCGCAGGCCGGCCCGATCCGGCTGCTCGGCTTTGACCTCGCCCCGACCGGCGGAACGCCCCCGGGGGGAACCGTGCGCCTGATCCTGTATTTCACCGCTCCCCGGACCCCATCCGACATCCTGCAGCCGGTGGCCAGGCTCGGGCCGTGGACCTACGCCTATACCACCGACAGCCACCTGCTCACCCCGTACTGGACGCCGGGCGAGGTGGTGGGCGAGCGCTGGGACTTCACCCTGCCGCTGGATGCCGCGCCGGGCGACTATCCCCTCAGCCTTTCTATTGCCAACCTGACCGCCGGGGAGGGCCTCCCGTGGGAGGGCGGGAGGGACGATTTGCCTCTGGCCACAGTTCGAGTAGAATCGGGGATACGCTCCCCGCGCGGGGAAACGGCGGGGCTGGCAGCCAACTTCGGCCAGCGGGAGGGGCTGGTCGGGGCCAGGGTAAAGCTGGGGGGCGGGGAATGGGTAGGGGCGCCGTGGCCGGTCCCCATCCAGGTCAGGGCCGGGGAGGGGATCGAAATCCGCCTGCGCTGGCGGGCGCTGCTTCCCGACCAGTCCAGCCGCACGGCCTTCATCCACTTGCTGGACGCCGGGAATCAGGTCTGGGCCGGGCGGGACGATCCCCCGCTGGAAGGCGCCTTCACCACCCTGTTGTGGTTCCCGCGCTGGCTGCCGGGGCAGGAAGTGACCGATCCCTACCGCCTGAGCGTGCCGGCGGACGCGCCGCCGGGCGATTACACTCTCGAAGTCGGCCTGTATGGGCTGCGCAACATTCAGCGCGTCCCGCTGTACGACGAGGCCGGCAACATGGCCGGCGACCGATTTGTGCCGGGCGGGCTGATTGTGGTACCCTGAGGAAAACTATGGCCGAATTCTTTGACACTTACGCACCCCTGCTGTGGCTGATTACCACCGGCCTGGTGCTGATTGCGCTGGCCTGGCTGGCCTGGCTGTCTTTTGAGCGCGAACAGGCGGTGGGCGAGTCCGGCGTGGACCCCGACGAGCTTGAACGCATGGCCGGGCAGGTCTCGCAACTGCTGTGGGCCACGATGGAAATGAAGACCTCGCTGAGCGGCAGCCTGCAAGGGGTGGGGCTGGTGCGCTTCGACGCTTACCCGGACGCCGGCGGGCAGCAGAGCTTTTCGGTGGCGCTGACGAACGCGCAGGGCGACGGGGTGGTGATCTCCAGCCTGCACGGGCGGGCTAACACGCGGGTATTTGCCAAGCCGCTCAGCATGTGGAACTCGGATATTCAGTTGAGCAACGAAGAACTGGCGGCCATCGAGCAGGCTCGCGGGCAGGCGCAGGGCGCCGCGGCAGGCCAGGCGAAGGATTAGCGGGCGCGCGTATTGCGCAGTTCCGCACCCGTCAAACTTGCCCCGCTCGCGCTGCGGGGCAGGGGGATGCCCCGCCCACGGGGGATGCAAGGGGAGCGCCGCTCGGTTGGGGATCTGCTCCCCCTCTTCTGAGCAGTGGTTTTCATCTCAGGAGAGGGGGGTGAGGCTGAGTAGGGTCATAGAACGAAGGTTAATCGGTGGTTAGAGCGGCGCGCCTGCCTGTTGACAATCCCCCGGTCTATTGCTATTATCTGCACAGCCGGCCCGCGGACCGGTCCCATCCCAGATTACGCGCGAGCGCGCGAACGGAGAGTAAGCTACATGCTCGGACAGACCAGTGGAAGAAACGGTCAGAACGGCTACAACGGGACGGGGGGAAACGGCAAGCACAAAATCACGTCACTCATCGGACCGGGGATCGCGTATCGCGGCACCCTGTCCGGGGAGGCCGGCATTCGGATAGATGGCACCTTCGACGGCCGGATTAACATCATGGGGCCGCTGGTGATCAGCGACACCGGCAAAGTGACCGCCGAGGAGATTCGCGCGGCGGTGGTGTCGGTGGCCGGCTCGGTGCGCGGCAACATCATTGCCCGGCAGGTGGAGATTCTGTCCGGCGGGCGGGTGTGGGGCGACGTGGTCACCGCCGCCTTTGCCTCGGAAGAGGGGGCTTTCCTGCGCGGGCAGGTGAAGATGCTGGACGAACTGCCGGCTTAAGTCTGCGACGAACCCAATCTGAAAAGCAACGACACAGCGGGCGCAAAGCGCCCGCTGTGTCGTTGCCGGGGAGATTCTTCTACCGCGCGAGTTGTGCTAGAATGGCCGGTATGCGCGAGTTCAACACCTTTGGCCCGGTCAACCCACGAGAGCATTACCACGTCAATCGCGTGGCAGTGAAGGCGGCCATGCGCCAGAAGATCGAGAAGGGCCGCTATTTAACCCTGAACGCCGCCCGGCAGACCGGCAAGACCACCTTGTTCCGCTAAGTGATCGCCGAGCTGGAGGCGGAAAGCCAGTATTTCGGGATGCTGCTGGACTTCGAGACCCTGCGTGGGTACACGCGAGAGGAGTTTTATCGCTGGCTGCACCAGCAGCTTCTCGACTCCTGGCGCATCCAGCGTGGCGCGGACGACCCGACTCTGGAATGGCTGGCGACCGTGCAAGTGACGGAACACAACGGCTTTGGCCGTTTGCTGCGGCAGTTGGGCGAACGCGTGAGCCGCGGTGTGGTGCTGATCATTGATGAATTCGACGCCATTGGAGCAGAACACGCTGTGCCAATACTGGCGGTATTCCGGGAGATGTATCTCAACCGGAACCACCCGGCCCTTCACTCGCTCCACAGCCTGATTCTGGTGGGGGTGCGCAACATTCCCTCGCTGCTGGGCGGCACGCAGTCCCCGTTCAACATTGCCGACCAGTTCACCGTGCCCTACTTCACTCCAGCAGAGGTGGCCGACCTGCTGTCTCAGCACACCGCCGAGAGCGACCAGCCGTTCGCCCCGGAAGTAATCGTCGCCATCGCCCGCGAAACCGAGGGCCAGCCCTTTCTGGTCAACCGGCTGGGCCAGTTGCTCACCCAGGACATCGCTCCGGACCGGGCGCGCGCCATCACTCCGGCTGATCTGGACTACGCACTGGCGCTGCTGCTGAGCGAGAACAACACCCACTTTGCTTCCATTCTCTCGAAGGCCACGCCCCACCGGGCGGCGCTGCTGCCGATGTTGTTCTACGACGAACACCGCACCGACTTTCTCGACCCGGTGACGCAGGAACTGATCATGTACGGGGCGCTGCGCGTGGTGGAAGACGAGGCGCCCATCCGGCTGGGGCTCGAGACGTTGTT
>CAYZNA010000109.1:0-1310 GCA_964478665.1 uncultured Anaerolineales bacterium | reverse complement strand
GTGAGCAACCCGATCTATCGCAAGATGCTGATCCTGCGCTTCACCCCACCGCGCGGTGAGCTGCCGGTCAACGGGGCCGTGATGAACCGGTACGTGGTGAACGGCAGTCTGGACTTCGATGGGTTGCTGGACAGCTTCCGGGCATTCATGGAAGAGCACGGGGTGCGGTTGCTGCGCAGCGCGGCGACCGGGCGGCCGCTGGAGATGAGCGGCCAATACCTGCTGTTGAGCTACCTGACGGCGGCGTTGAACAGCGTGGGGGGATACGTGACCATCGAGTCGCTGTCGAGCGCGGGGGAGATAGACGTGCTGGCGTTCCACCGTGGGCGGCGGTTCATTGTGGAGACCAAGGTGTGGCGCGGGCTGGCGGCGTATGAGGATGGGCTGGCGCAACTGGCGGCCTACCTGAGGGCGGCGGGGCTGGAGAAGGGCTATCTGGTGGTCTTTGACGAGAAGGCGGAGAGCAACCCGTTGGCCAGCGGTGGGTCGGCTTTCGAGGTGGCGGTGGGGGACAAAGCCGTGCGGGTGTGCCTGATTGCCGTGCAAGTGTAGCAGTTTGCTATCCCGGGAACAAAACGGCGGGCGCTTCGCGCCCGCCGTTTTGTTCCCGGAGGGTGAGCCTTCGCTTACTCCGCCGGGGCGATGATGAACTCCATCCCGTCGCCGCGTCCCTGCACCTCCGGGAAGTATTGCTCGCGGGCGGTGGGCGGCAGCACTTTGTAGATGCCCGGCAGGCTGGCGTGGATGACGTAGGTGTACTCGTAAGTCCCCTTCGGCAGGAAGGCCGCCGAGAGCACCAGCTTCTCATCGCGGATGTCGGTGTTGCTGAACCACCACCAACCCCAGCCGTAGTACAACGGGTCTTTGTAGTTTAGCTCGGGCGTGGCTTTGTACAGGTCGGTGGGGGCCAGAGTGGTCCGCGTCGCCCGGATGTCCTGTCCGGCGATGGCCTGGTTGATCGCCGGGCAGACCGGCTGGCGCGGAGCGTTGCCGCACTCCTTGCTCGGGATGGTGTAACGGCGGGCGACCACGATGCCCCGGCTGAGGGCGGTGACTTCGGTCACGTCCTGGAACACGCGCAGGTGGGCCTTGTAGTACAGCCGTCCCTCGCCCGGCCCGCGCTCCACCAGTAGCCGGTTGGCCTGGTCCTGCCGCAGATCGGCCACCGCCACCTTGAGCGCCACCGGCTGCAGCAGATTGTCCTGTCCGGCGTGGCCGGCGGCAAGCGGCTGCCCGTTGAGGCTCAGCCGGTAGTCGTAGTTGGCCTTCAGCTCGCCGGTGTGCACCATCCAGTCGGTCAGTGAGATCAG
>CAYZNA010000108.1:0-9788 GCA_964478665.1 uncultured Anaerolineales bacterium | reverse complement strand
GGGGTGGGCGTGGATGTAGGCGTGCGGGTGGGGGTGCGGGTAGCGGTCGGGGTGGGAGTTAGAGTTAGAGTTAGAGTGGGGGTGGGCGTGGATGTAGGCGTGCGGGTGGGGGTGCGGGTAGCGGTCGGGGTGGGAGTTAGAGTTAGAGTTAGAGTGGGGGTGGGCGTGGATGTAGGCGTGCGGGTGGGGGTGCGGGTAGCGGTCGGGGTGGCAGTATCAGTCGGGGTGAGGGTGGCGGTGTCGGTGGGGGTGGGGGTTTCGGTGGCCGGGGGGCCAACTTGCAGGGAGAGGGGCACGGCCACGACGGGCCGGTCGGGGTCGCTGGTGGTGAGGGTCAGGTCGCCGGTGTACAGGCCGTTGGCGAGCTGGCGGGCGTCGAAGAGCAGGTCGAGCACGGTGGTTTCGCTGCCGCTGAGGGTGCCAAAGGGGCGGGCGGTGCTGAGCCAGAAGATGTCGAACGGAGGTTGCCCGGCAGCGACGGCGGCGATTTCTTCCGGACCGAGGGCGCGGGCGTACAGAATGGGTTCGTCTATCACGCCCCGGAAGTACTCATTGGCGTCGTAGAAGTCGGCGCCGAGGAACAGGTTGTCCCCGGAGGTGGTGATCGGCCCGGCCCAGGTGAAGGTGGAATCCGGCAGGCCGTTGATATAGAAGCGGCCTTCGCCGCTGGCGGCTTCCCAGGTGACGGCCACGTGGCTCCACTGGTTGAGGGGCACGGTTCCGGCCGAGTCGAATGTCGGGCCGCCGGCCTGCTGGTTGAAGGCGGCGCTCAGGTTGCCGGCGGCGGTGCGCAGCAGGCTGTAATCGCCGTTGGTATCGAAGCCTTTGGAGAGTATGCCGCCGGTGACGGCGGTGTCCGGGTAGATCCACGCGGCGATGGTGATCTTATCGGTCAGTTGGGTGGGGGGCTGCTGGATGATGCGCACGCGGTCGGAGGGCGGGCCAAAAAGCAGGGCGTTACCGTATTTGCCGGGCACCCAGTCGGGGTCGTTGGCGTCGGGGTTGGGGCCGTTGCCGAGCTGGGTGATCAGGTTGTACGGGCCGGCGTCCTGAGTGGTCTGGCCGGTTCCCTCATCGAGGCGCCAGTAGCCGACCAGATTGGAGGGGATGACGGCATCGGAGGTCAGCCCGTAGTCCAGCAGCCCGCCGCCGGCGTTGGTGAGGGAGAGGGGCAGGGTGATGGCCTGGCCGGGGTCGAGGGCGAGGGTGAAGGACTCGGGGGCGTAGAGCAGGTCGGGAGGGTTGGCGTCCACCACGGTCAGGGTGACAGGGACGGTGATGAGCGGGTTCTGGGGGTCGTTGCTGTTGAGGTCGAGGGCGCCGAGGTAGCTGCCGGGCAGGAAGCGGGTGGCATCCACCTGCAGGGCGAGGTCGAGCGCGGCGCCGGGGAGCAGGTTGCCGGCCCGGACGGGGGCATCCAGCCACTCAAAGTCTTGCGGGTGGGTCCCGGCCATCAGCTCGCGGATTTCGTCCACGGTGAGCGGGCGGTTGAGCAGCACGGCCTCGTCCAGATAGCCGTGGAAGGATTCGATGGCCGCGCCGGGCAGGTGCTGGCCGAAGAATTCGCGGTCGGTGGAGGGAACGATGGGGCCGGCGAAGGTTCCCATGCCGTCCAGTTCGCCGTTGACGTACAGGCGCACCAGACTGGAGGCGGCTGACCAGGTGACTGCCCAGTGGGTCCAGGTGTTGAGGGGCGCCACGGACTGGCCGATGAAGTGCGGGCCACCGCTGAGTTCGTTGAAGCCGGCGGCAATGTGGCCGTAGTCGTCCCACAGCGCCCAGTCAGCGTTGCCGGTGTCCACGCCGCCCTTGTTGACCACCGAGCCGGTGCTGTAATCGTCCAGTTTCACCCAGCCGGCCAGGGTGATGGCGTCGGGCAGGTGGGCGGCGGGGTAGTCGGCCAGTCGCACGCGGTCGTTATCCACAAAGTGCAGGGCGTAGCCGAACAGGCCGGTCTCCCACAGGGGGTCGTTTTCATCGGCGCCGTTGCAGCAGCCGAAGAAGCCGCCGATGGCGTATGGGCCTTGATCGCTGACGATTTCTTCCTCGCCGTCGTCCATTGGCCAATCGCCCACAATGCCGGAGGGCTGAAAACTGCTGAGGTCCAGCGAAAAGCTCAGGCGGTCGCCGCCGGTGTTGGTCAGGGTGAGGGGGACGGTGAGGATCTGGTCGAGGCCGGCCTGCAGGGTGAGGGCGAGGGCGGAGAGGTTGGCCTGCGGCGGGCCAAAGGGGCTGGGCGGGGGCGGCAGGTCGGAGGGGGGAACGGGATCGCTCCAGCGGCTGGTGTTGGTGCTCAGGTCGTAGGCGGCCACGCGATAGGTGCAGCCGTAACACTGCGCGGCCGGTTCGGTGTAGCTGGTCTGGTGGACCCCCTGCTGGGTGAGCAGGGTGATCAGGTTGCCCTCTTCGCGGTAAACCAGGTAGCCGGCCACGTCGGATTCGGGGGAGGGGTCCCAGGCGAGGTAGATGTCCGGGGCGGAGTAGTACACGGTCAGGCTGAGGGGAGTGCCGGGGGGTTCGGCGAAGCCGCGGGCGAGGTCAATGTCATCCAGGCTGAAGGCGCCGGAGCGGGCGGCGCGGCTGAGGTCCACGTTGGCATCTAACATGCCGCGCGCCAGGCCGTAGTACAGGTTGTCCACGTCGTCCACCACGCCGCTGTTGCGGGCCTCCCAGTCCGGGTCCACAAAGGGGTCGTATAGGCAGGCGTTGGGGTCGTCGGCGCCGTCGAAGGGCTGGTTGACCCACTTCCACCAGTCGGCGCCGACCATCCACGGCAGGTTGGCCCAGGTGTTGATGTAGCTGACGTAGGTGTCGCCGCGCTGGGCCTGGGTTTCGACGGTTTTGAGCACGAACTTCTGGTCGTTCTCCAGCGGGTGGCCGTCGGCCGGATCGCCCCAGAAGGCGTCGCGAGCGCCGCTGGCGAACTCGGTGATGATGACCGGGCGGGGGTAGCCCTGCGCGGCCTGAGTCTGGTAGAAGGTCTGGTAGGCAATCCGCATCAGGTCCGGGCGGGGGTGGTCGCGGCTGTCGGTGGGGTAGTCGTTGAAGGCTATCACGTCGTAATACTGGCCGAAGGGGACGTGACTGAGCACCTCGTAGGCGTCCTCCCAGATGTCGTTGGGGTAAACGCCGGCCAGAAAGCGGTTGCTGAACAGCAGATGGTGGGGGATCTGGTCTTCCGGGGTGCCGGGGTAGTGGGTCAGGTAGATGGCGCTTTCGTGGGCGCGGATCAGGCCGGTGGTGTAGCGGACGTATTCCAGCGCCATTTGATTGGTGAAGTCGCGCATGTCGGCCCAGACCGGGTCGTCCAGGCCGCGGGGCAGGATTTCCTCTTTGCGGGCGGTGATCTGGTCCCGGCTGGCGAAGTTGTAGGTGTAGTACTGGCTGTTCCACGCGGCGTTGAGTTCGTTGAGCGAGGCGTATTTTCCGGTGGGGAAGTAGGCCGTGCCGCCCAACAGGTAGCCGATGAACTCCGGCCCGGCGCCGCCGGGGTTCCAGATGTAGTACGGCAGGTCTTTGTAGGCCATTTCGTTGTCGGTGTAGTAGCCGACCAGTTCCGGGTTCCAGTAGTTGTTGGGGGACCAGAAGTCGCTGCCCTCAAAGTAATCTTTGATCAGGAAGGTGATGGCGGTGCTGGCGTAGTCGCGCCATTCCTGCACGTAGGGGTCGGCAAACATCTTGTTGCGCGAGCCAATCAGGTTGCCCTGGGCGTCCTGCAGGCGCCAGGCGTCGTCCGGGTTGCCGGAAAAGGCGCCGTTGATCCACAGGGTAAAGCTGTGCCAGTCGTCGTCCTGGCCGGTGGTGAGGCCGTAGCCGGCGCTGAAGCGCAGTTCTCCCACCCGCAGCCGGGATTGGGCGCGGTAGGTGTCTTCGGTGAAGCCGCGGGCCAGCATGGTTTCGTAGTGGCAGGGGTTGAAGGGCGGGTCCCAGACCACGGCGTTGACCGCGGTTTCCCAGTAGGCGCTGCCGTCGGTGTCCACAAACCACCACGCGCCGCTTTCGTCCTGTTCCAGCCGGATGAACGGGCCGGGGGCGAAGGCGGGGCGCGCGCCGGGGGTGAGCGGGGGCGGCTGGAACTTGCCGATGGGCGAGACGGCCTCGACTTCGGCGGGGGTCAGCTCTACCAGCCCGATGTCGTCGAACCACACTTCGCCATCGGTCTGGTTGAGGCGCAGCGAGAAGCGATAGCCGGCGACCGAGACATCGGGCAGGGGCGCGCCATCTTTTGTGTAACGGTCGGGGAAGAGCATGGTGCGGAATTCGCGCCAGTCCTCGGACGGGGGCAGAAAGAGGTCCTGATTGTAGGCAGAGGGCAGCTTGCTGCCGTTGGCGCGATAGGCGGTGATGGAGAGCCACACGCCGTGCGGGGGGACGTTCCCGGCGGTTTTGTACCACAGGCCAAAGGCGTAGCGCTTTGTGTTATCCACCGGCCAGGTGGTGGTCTGGAGCCAGCTACTGATGCAGGAATCGCCCTTGATGGTCCACGAGTTTTTCAAGTGCAGGCTGCGCTGGCCGGTGTGGGTCTCCACGCCGGGAACGCCGCCGGTGATCCACTCGCGCTGGCCGGGAGCGATGGCGGTGTCGCAGGCGCCGGCTTCGGCGCCCGGCCCCTGCACCTTCCAGTTGAGCGGCTTCTGGCCTTCGCCCTCCTCAAAGCCGCCATTGGAGAGAAGGTTGCGCGGGCCGAGCAGGTCCACGTAATCGGTGACGGCCGCGCCGGCGGTGAGGGTGATGGGCACGTCTACCAGCGGCCGGTCCGGATCGTTGCTGCTGATTTCCAGGGTGGTGGTGTAAACGCCGGGGATGAGGTCGGCAGCGTCGGCCGTCAGTGTGAGGGCCTGCTGCCCGCCGGGGAGGACGGCGCCGGAGTCGGGCAGGGCGGAGGCCCAGTAGGGGACGGCCGGCAGGACGCCGTGGGCCAGGGGCAGGACCTCCTGCGCGCTGAGGGCGCGGTCAAAAATCACAGGCTCGTCAATCATGCCGGTGAAGAAGCTGCCGCTCCAGAAGTGCGCGCCAATGAAGATGTTCTCGGTGGAGGTGGTAATTGGCCCGGCCCACGAAAAGTCGGAGACCAGGGCGCCATCAATGTAAAACGCGCCCTTGCCGGTGGCCCGGTCCCACGTGGCTGCCACATGGCCCCACGTGTTGGGCGGCACGCTGCGACCGGCCTTGAAAGTGGGCCCGCCGACCTGCTGGTTGAAGCGAACCTGCAGGCGCAGGGTGTCGCCCAGAAGCAGGGCGTAGTCGCCGTTGGTGCTGAAGCCTTTGGAGAGAATTCCCCCGGCGGCGATTTTGGTGGGGTGAACCCATGCCGCCAGGGTGAGGCGGTCGGTCAGTTGGGTGGGGGTTTGCTGGATGACGCGCACCCGCTGGGGAGGGGTGAAGGCGAGGGCGCTGCCGAACCTGCCTTCCGTGGTCCAGAGCGGGTCGTTGACGTCGGGGTTGGGGCCATTGCCAAGCTGGGTGGTCAGGTTGTAGGGGCCGAAGTCTTGGGTAGTCTGGCCGCTGCCTTCGTCGAAGTGCCAGTAGGCCAGCAGGCCGGGCGGGGAGGTAGCCGGCAGCGCCGCCTGCCACGTCAGTTCCTGGTCGCCCACGTTGCGCAGGGTGAGGTCGGCGGAGACGGTCCGGCCGGCCGGGGTCGTCAGGTCAAGGGCGGGCGGTTCGACCTGGATGATGGGCGCCTGGGGCGCGGAGGCGGCGCGGGCGGAGGCCAGCGCCAGGAGCATCAGCAGCACAAGGCCAGAACGAAGCAGTTGGTGACGCATTACCAGCTCCAGTGACAGGGTAGCCGGGGTCAAGCATTGCTATTTATACACCTCTTCTAGAGGGCGCGCAAGCAGGCTGGCGGGGCGGGGGCGCGCGGGGCGCAGGAATGCGGCGGGGCACAGGGTTGCCCCGCCTGCGGTTGCCCCGCCTGCGGTTGCCCCGCCTGCGGGGGCTGCGTTTCAGGCGAGGATCACATACGTCCGGCGCAGCACCTCGGTGAAGCCCAGTTTCCCCGCCACCCGGCGTGAGGCCTGGTTGTCCTCTCCGGTGCTCCATACGGGGATCTGGCCGCCGCGCTGGAAACGACCGGCGACCAGCGAGGCGCAGGCCGTGGCATAGCCGCGCCCGCGCCAGTCCTCCAGCGTGGCGACTCCGATGTCGGCATGGCGCTCGCTGCGGGCGTAGGTGGTAGCAATGGCGACCAATTGGCCGTTTACGATGGCGCCGGCGTTGATGCCCTCCGCCAGTTGGGCGCGCAGGTTCCCGAAGCCGGCCGGTCGCAGCGCGGCGGGGGCGGCCTCCAGCAGCGGCAGGTCGGCGGGGGTCAGCAGCCGGGCGGCGGTATGGGTGAAAGTCGCGGCGGGCCGGGACAGGGTGTGGTACAGGTCAGGGAGGTAGCGCACCGGCCGGTTGAGCCGGGCGGCCATCAGCGCGCCGAGGGCCGGGGCGCAGGTCGAGGTCACCTCCACGCAGGTCCAGCCCTGAATGCATCCCAGCAATTCCCACAAGGCCTCGGGGTCGGCGCCGAAGGCCACAGGTTCCTGAGGCAGGTCGTGGCTCTGCAGCAGCGCGGCGGCGAAGCCGGAAGGGCTGGCGGCCCGCAGCACGAAGGCGCTGCACAGCCCCCGGCGCAGTTGGTGGATCGAGATCACCGTTTCGGGCGTATCGCCGAGGGCCAGGGCCAGCGCCCGGCAACCGGCGGGGTCTAACTCCTGCGGACCCACAGGGGGTTGCTCCACGCCACAGGGGTGCGCTGCCAGTAGTCGGCGTGGTCGTTGAGCTGCACCTCCAGCCGGAAGTACAGGTCGAAAGCGCGCGGCATGCGCAGCGGCAGGCCGGGGATGGGATTGGTGAACGAGCGAGCGGCGGAGCGCGGATCGGCGGTCTGTGGGTCCGGGAAGGTAATGGCGAAGACCTTGAGGGTGACGATCCATTCGGGATGGTTGGCCCACTCCGGCAGGGTGATGACGAGGTTGAAGCGCGAGCCGGGGGCGACGACCGCGGCGCCGCCCATGCGCACGCCGTTCAGGGAGAGGTCCAGCGCGCCGTCCAGCTGCCATGGGTTGCCAAAGTACACCCGCCCGGCCTCCAACCCCTCCAGCAGGCTGTCCTGAGTAAGCTCGCCCCCGTAGTAGATGTAGTTCCCGAAGCAACCGGCCATCCGGTCCCACGTCCACACCTCGCCGTGCATGTCGTGGTTGCCCAGGCCGTAGGTCAGGCGGTCGTTGGTCAGCAAGTAGTCCCACAGTTTGACGTGGTACTCAAAGTCCACGTTGCCGCGCACGACGTAGCCCACTTCCAGCAACGAACAGCCCAGCACGTCCTGCGCCAGCAGGCTGGCGGCCAGGTCGCGGGTGCGCTGATCCTGCTGCGGCGGCGGCAGCGGGTCGCCGTTGTAAGCGCCGAAGGGGTGGTTGAGCGAGGCCAGTCCGCCCAGCCCGGCGGCCCACGCCGCGATCTGATCGGATCCCATGTCAAGAGGCGGGATGGCATTTCCTGCGCTGGTGGGCAGGTAGGCGTTGGTGTGGGTGCCGCTGCGCAGGTTGCCCACTTCGCAGCCGGAGAAGGAGCGATGGCCCATGCGCTGGTAGCCCTCGGAGATGGCCTTGCTCTTCTCCCAGTTGCTCTGGTCGCTCGGGATGCTGCTGATTAAGGTGGGCCGGCGCATGCCGAAGGTCATGTTCGTACCGGTGGGGGCCTTCACCCGGAAGAAGATCTGCTGGATGGCGTTGTCTATGCCCTCTTCGCTCTCGGAGATCAGCATGCGGGCATATTGGGTGATGGGCAGGGTTAGCGTGTGCCAGCCTTCCTGCCAGTCGCCTCCCTGTGGCAGGTTGACCTGGATTTTCATCTGGGTTTTGTCGGCGGTGACGATTGGCCCGTTGACCTGATCGTACCAGACCAGCACAAACAGGATGGCGTGCGAGTTGTACTGGCCGTTGCCCTCGCGCACGTGGTCAGAGAGGAGGACTTCGATTTCCACTCGCTGGCCGTCCGATTCGGAGGTGCGGTAGCAGTCCAGTTGCAGGCTGACTTCCGAGAAGACCGGGCGGGGCAGGAAGAACGAGCCAAGCTCGCGCGATTTGGGCGGGTCGGAGACCGGCTTGTATTCTACGGTGGTCACGCCGGAGGTCTGGGGATTGGTCAGGCGAATCTCCCAGAAGTCGTTACCGGGTAGGGCGCAACTGAGCGCGGCGGCGTCGCCGGTCACGGTGGGGAGCATGGTGTGGGCGTAGTAGCGCGGATCAATGGCCTCGTCCGGGTGGTCGTGGTCGGGTGGGGCGGCGCCGGCCGCCGGGGCGTGGTCGCAGCAGCCGCGCTCGGCCATCTGGCGCAGGTAGGAGTTGGCTACATCGAAGGGCAACATGCCCTCCAGCGCCCAGGTGTCCGGGTTGATGGCGCCGGTTTCCAGCCGGATGAAGAAGTCGGTGCTCTGATCGTAGGCGTGGCGGTGCTCGGACCACCACACGGCGTGATAGGGGGCCATGCCCGGGGCGTTGCGAGCCATCCACGAGTGCCACTGGATGGAGGCGAGGTGGTTGGAGAGGTAATTGGCGTTGTGGTTGGTGGTGGCGTGCAGGTGCAACTGGGCGAGGGCGATATTTTGCGCAGCCGGGAAAGCGAGGGTGGACTGCCTCAGGTACCCGGCAGGCCGAAGCCACGGGCCGCCGGCGCCAATGGCTGCGCCGGCCCCGGCTAGCTTGAGAAAGCCCCGCCGCGAGAGCGGTTCGGGTGATGGGAAGGAGGGGTTGCGCTGGCGGGCCATGGGATCAACCTCCGTGGTCAGGGGATACGAGGGTGAAAGGTGCAAAAGCAGGCAGCCTCCTGCTTCGGGGGCAGTGCCACTGTTGTTTTTTGGTGAGGCTCCGGCCAGCCCCGACAGCTCTTCACGAAGGGGGCCGTCAGGCCTGCCGCCCGTGAATGATGCCAGACGCAGGGCATGGCCGGGGGGCAGCCATGCCCTGTTGAGGAAACCACCATCCGGTCCGCGGAAGGCTACGGCAAACTGAACCCATCCACCGGGATGATCGTGCCGCGCGAGCGCGGATCCTTTACCCCCAGCACCCGGATGCGGGCGGTGTGCGGCCCGTCTGCCAGCCCGCCAAACACCTGCTTGAACTGCACCTGCCAGCCGGAATTATACAGGTTCACGGTGCCCTGCAGGACGCCGTCCACGTACACCTCGGCCTTGCCCAGCAGCGGCCCGCGCAGGGTGATCCATGTGAACTGCGTGCCGGTGAAGTCGAAGTAGATCGAAGCGTCGGTGTTGGCGGCGTAGCGCAGCGCGCCGCCGATGGCCGGCGCGAGGGCCACGCTGCTCCACGTGTTGTACACGATGGTCAGATCGTTGTCCTGAGTGGTGAACTCGCCGGCTTTGAAGCCATCCACCCGCACCTCGGTGCCGCTGGAGGCCGGGTTTTTCTGCCCGAGCACCACTACGATCACGGTGTGGCGGCTGTTGGCCAGGCCGGTGTAGCTGGCCGCGTACCATTCGGGCGTGGGGTTGTACAGATCGAGGATGCCCTGGTTGGCGCCGTCAATGGTGATGCGCGCCAGGCCTTGATCGGGTCCGCGATAGGTGAGCACGGTGATAGAGGTGGCGTTGCGCGTTGCCCGATAGGTGAGGGTCTGGTTGGCGGTGGAGGCCGCGCGGTAGCCGCCGCCGGAGGCCTGCGGGTCTTCCACGCCGCGCCAGTCGTCGTATTGCACGGCGTAAGCGTTATCATCCACCACTATCGGGGTGGGTGTAGGCGTGCGGGTGGGGGTGGGAGTTAGAGTTAGAGTGGGGGTGGGCGTGGATG
>CAYZNA010000107.1:5261-9826 GCA_964478665.1 uncultured Anaerolineales bacterium | reverse complement strand
TCCCCTTTCCCCACTCCCCACTCCCCATTCCCCATTCCCCACTCCGCATTCATCATTCCCCCCTGCCTCGCCCTCGCCCCCTGCGCCATCCCCGCACCCTCCGTGTCCCCAGGCCCCACCCCCACGGTGATCAATGGCTATGCGCGGACCGCGACGGCTCCGGCTGGAGGGGCAGGGGATGCCGGTCCGGGGGCAGGATCCGCTCCCACAGCCGAATCAGGCCTCCCGCCAGGGGACCCGGTTCCGGGCCAGGGAAGCGGTCCCCTGCGGTTCACCTTTCCTACCCCGGGCCCGCTGCCCATCCCGGCCTGGCGTCCGCCGCCCTACGATATCCCGTGGTCGCTGCGCCCGGAGGATCATTTCTGGTTTGCCCGCCCGATCGCCGCCGACGAGGTCAACTGGCCGCTGGCGGCCTATCGCTACGGCGGCACTTATTTCGGGCAGATGTCGGTGCACGCCGGGGTGGATATTAACGCACCCATCGGGACGCCGGTGCTGGCTGCCGGGCCGGGCGTGGTGATCTGGGCCGGCTGGGGGCTGTATGGGACGCGCCCGGTGGAGGACGACCCGTACGGGCTGGCGGTTGCCATCCGTCACGATTTTGGCTTGAACGGCCAGCCGCTGTTCACCGTGTACGCGCATTTGAGCGAAACCGAGGTGTGGCTGGATCAGCCGGTGGTAACCGGGCATAAGATCGGCGAGGTGGGCATAACCGGCAACACCACCGGCCAGCACCTGCACTTCGAGGTGCGCGAGGGCCAGAATAACTACAGCAGCACCCGCAACCCCGAGCTATGGCTGGCGCCGCCGCAGGGCTGGGGGGTGCTGGCCGGGCGGGTGCTGGACGAGAAGGGGCTGCCGCTGCCGGAGCAGCCGGTGACCATCCGCTCGCTGGAGGGCGGCGGGCGCTGGCAGGTGTGGACCTACGGGGCAAAGGTGGCCCACCCGGATGATTTTTACCGTGAGAACTTTGTGATCAGCGACCTGCCGGCCGGGCTGTACAGCATCTCGGTGGATTATGCGGCAGCCGACAAAACCGAGACTTTCAGCCAGCGCGTTGATCTGCTGCCCGGCCGCACCACGCTGGTGGTGTTCACCCCGTCGCTGGGTTTTGTGGTAGAGCCGACCGCCACCCCGCGCCCCTTCCCCACCGCGCCGGGGCCGTAGGGGAAGGCCCCCAGCCGCTCCATTCGCTTGACGTCGCTCTTGAATTGCGAGGTCCGGCGAATGAGTTTCATCGGATCCCCAGGTCTTCGAACAGATCGTCGAGGGTATTGAAGCCCGCCAGGTTCTGTCGGAGCCGGGCGTCTTCGAGCGCCCGCTGCGTGTCTTCATTCGGGATTCTGACGCTGAAAGGCAAGCCGTGCTGAAGCTCAACTTGCTTGTAGAACATGGTGATTGCCTGGGTTGGCGTCAGCCCCAGATCTCTGAGGATCTGTTCGACATTGCGCTTGAGGGTGGGGTCGAGTCTGGCCGAGATGACGGCGGTTTTGTTCATGTGGCGTCTTCCTCCTGTTTTGTGTGGCTGTTGTATGCACAATATACCACAACCACCCGAATCGGCCCCGATTTTTCTCTGGTGATCCCGGATGCGTTCCGCCGGGTTATCCCGGCCGGCCAGGAAGTGGCCGTGAGCGCTGACCCACACGGACGGCTGGTTGTCACGCCGGTTGAGCAGGTCCGCGCGCTGCTGATGGAGACCTCTGGCATGTGGGCCGATCGCAGCGACCTGCCCGTTGACGGGGTTGTCTATATGGATGAGCTTCGCCGTGGGCGGCGCTGGAGCCTACCTGCAGCAATTTCGGCGCAGCCATCATCTGGAACTCGGTGACGCCCTGATCGCGGCGGCTGCCGCCGATGCCAGCGCGGAGTTGGTCACGCGCAATCTCAAGCACTATCCCATGTCGGATATCCGGGTGCTTGTCCCGTACGAGCGCGGTCGCGAGTAAATCGCGCCTGCGTCGCACTTGACATCATAGAACATACGTGCTATAATCTGCCTCTGTAATTCACTTGCACCCTGCCGGCGCTGGCAGGGAACCCACACCCCTTCCCCATAGAGGAGACTTCTCAATGGCACGCAAACAGGCAAACCCGGAATTGAACATTTCCAGCAACGGCTCCCACCCGGAGCGGACCGAGATGGAAACGGCCAGGCGCGCGGCGCTGGATAAGGCTCTGGCCGACCTGACCAAACGCTACGGCGACGGCGCGGTCATGCGGCTGGGCGAGGCCAGCCACATGCAGGTCGCCAGCATTCCCACCGGCTCCATTGCTCTCGATCTGGCCCTGGGCGTGGGCGGCATCCCGCGCGGCCGGGTGACCGAGATCTAC
Organism: uncultured Anaerolineales bacterium; assembly: GCA_964478665.1. GTDB lineage: Bacteria > Chloroflexota > Anaerolineae > Anaerolineales > CAYZNA01 > CAYZNA01. The sequence goes on along the minus strand of CAYZNA010000107.1, from coordinate 7,492 downwards.
GGGCCGGAGTCTTCCGGCAAGACCACCCTGTGCCAGCACGTGGCCGCTGAGGCGCAGCGGCTGGGTGGGCTGTGCGCTTACATTGACATGGAGCACGCCCTCGATCCCTCCTACGCCGCGCGCTGCGGGGTGGACATCAACAACCTGTACATCTCGCAGCCGGATACCGGCGAGCAGGCGCTGGAGATTGCCGAGGCGCTGGTGCGCTCCGGCGCCATAGACCTGGTGGTGGTGGACTCGGTGGCCGCTCTGGTGCCGCGCGCCGAGATCGAAGGCGAGATGGGCGCGGCGCAGATGGGCATGCAGGCCCGGCTGATGAGCCAGGCGCTGCGCAAGCTCTCCGGCGCCATCAAGCAGACCAACACCGCGGTGATCTTCACCAATCAGTTGCGGCAGAAAATCGGGGTGATGTTCGGCAACCCGGAGACCACCACCGGCGGCATGGCGCTCAAGTTTTACGCCTCGGTGCGGCTGGACGTGCGCCGCATTCAGGCCATCAAGAACGGGCAGGAGGTGGTCGGCAGCCGCACCCGCGTGCGCGTGATCAAGAACAAGGTCGCCCCGCCCTTCCGCGAGGCCGAGTTCGAGATCATGTACAACGAAGGCATCTCGCGCATGGGCGACCTACTGGACGTGGGCGCCAACCTGGACCTGATCACCAGGCGCGGGGCGTTCTACTCCTATGGCGAGACCCGCCTGGGGCAGGGCCGCGAGAACGCCCGCCAATTTCTGAAAGACAACCTCGACCTGGCCGAGGAGATTGATCTGGCTATCCGCGCCCAGAGCGCCGCAGCCGGCGCACTGCCGTTCAGCGGCAACGGACGCCACCCGGCGCCGGACGCCGATGGCGATTACGAGCAGGGCGAGCCAGAGCTGGAGGCGGCCGGGATAGACGAATAGCACTCGTTGGACGTGCCCTTGCGATTGGGCTGCCCAAAACCGGGGAGTGGGCGGGGAACGTACGTTCCCCGCCCACTGCTTTTTTGGAATTGCCTCGGCCTTGACGAAGCCCGGCGCCCGTGGGAAACTCCCCCGTAGGGCGAGTTGGCAACTCGCCCACCCTATCGGCGCCGGGCAAGATAGAATCTTGCCCTACATCGCAGGGGCGAGTTGGCAACTCGCCCTACAACCGGAGTTTTCCCCATGCAACAACACTTCCTCGCAATCTCCGATCTGAGCCGGGCCGAGCTGGCCGGGCTGCTTGACCTTGCCCTCCAACTGAAAGGGGAATGGCGCGCCGGCGGCAACCCGCCGCTGCTCAAGGGCAGGGTGCTGGGCATGATCTTTCAGAAGCCCAGCCTGCGCACGCGCGTTTCCTTCGACGTCGCCATGCTACACCTCGGCGGGCATGCGCTGTACCTCTCACCGGCCGAGATCGGCCTCGGCGGGCGCGAGTCGGTGGCCGATGTTAGCCGGGTGCTCTCCGGCTATGTGCAGGGCATCATGGCCCGCACCTTTTCCCACGACCACATCCTGGAACTGGCAAAGTACGCCAGCGTGCCGGTGATCAACGGCCTGTCAGACTATAACCACCCCTGCCAGGCGCTGGCCGACCTGCTCACCATGCGCGAGCACTTCGGTGCGCTGGACGGGCTGAAAGTGGCCTACGTGGGCGACGGCAACAACGCGGCTCGCTCGCTGATGAACGGCTGCGCCCTCTCCGGCGCCCACTTCGCCATAGCCTCGCCGGAGGGATACAGCCTGGTGAAGGAGGACGCCGCCGCTGCTCGCTGGCTGGCCGGTCCGGACGGGGCGCGCATCACCCTGCTGCGCGATCCGCACGAGGCAGTCGCCGGGGCGGACGTGATCTACACTGACACGTGGACCTCGATGGGCCAGGAGGCCGAAACCGAGAAGCGGCGCCGCGTCTTCCCGCCCTACCAGGTCAACGCGGCGCTGCTGGCCGAGGCCGGCCCCGGCGCGATTGTGATGCACTGCCTGCCGGCCCACCGCAACGAGGAACTGACCGACGAGGTGGCCGACGGCCCGCACTCGGTCATCTTCCCCCAGGCAGAGAACCGGCTGCACGCCCAGAAAGCGATTCTGGCGCGCCTGATGGGCGGCCGCTAGCCCAACCCCGACCCCGCGCCTTGCCAGCCGCGCACAAACGAGGCGTGTGTGGGACAGAAGCCCGCACACGCCTCGCTTTGGCGGTCTCTTCGATCGCAACTCCGGCGACCGCTGCGTGTTATATTTCCGACGTACCCCGGAACCCGTCACAGGAGCAGAGC
>CAYZNA010000107.1:0-5251 GCA_964478665.1 uncultured Anaerolineales bacterium | reverse complement strand
TGCGTCGTGCCAAGATCGTGGCCACTATTGGCCCGGCAAGTGAGTCGGAGGACACGCTGAGGCAACTGATCCAGGCCGGCATGAATGTGGCCCGGCTCAATTTTTCGCACGGCACCCATGCAGAGCACCAGGCCACAATCGAACGCATCCGCCGCATGTCGCGGCGGATGAAGACGCCGGTCGCCATCCTGCAAGACCTGCAAGGACCTAAGATTCGGACCGGCGAACTGGTGGATGGCAGACCGGTGCTTCTGGAGGACGGAGCGCAGTTCACCCTGACCGCCCGGCAGGCGCCCGGCACGCGCGAGACCGTGTCCACCACCTACGCGGGGCTGCCCGGCGATGTGCAGGCCGGCAACCGGCTGCTGCTGGACGATGGTTTGCTGGAGCTGCAAGTTGAGGCGGTGAACGGCCCGGACGTGGTCACGCGCGTGATTCACGGCGGGCTGCTGAAGGAGCACAAAGGCATCAACCTGCCGGGGGTGTCGCCCGGCATTCCGGCGCTGACCGAGAAAGACCGCGCAGACCTGGCCTTCGGGCTGAGTCAGGGGGTGGACTTTGTCGCCATCTCGTTTGTGCGCACCGCCGAGGACGTGGCCCGCGCCAAACAGGCCGTGGTGGAAATTGACCCCGCCAGAGCCAGCACGCCGGTGATCGCCAAGCTGGAGAAGCCGGCCGCGCTGGACAATCTGGATGCGATCATGGAAGTCTCCGACGGCGTGATGGTAGCGAGCGGCGATCTGGGGGTGGAGCTTTCGCCGCAAAAGGTGCCCTCGGTGCAGAAGCACGTGATTCTGGCGGCTAACCGGCGCGGCAAAGTGGTCATCACCGCTACCCAGATGCTGGAATCCATGATCACCAGCCCGCGCCCCACCCGCGCCGAGGCCTCCGACGTGGCCAACGCCATCTTCGACGGCAGCGACGCGCTGATGCTCTCCGGCGAGACCGCCAGCGGCCTCTACCCGGTGGAGGCCGTGGAGATGATGGCTACCATCATCGAAGAAGCGGAGTTGCACCGGGACACCTACGGGCGCTGGCAGGGCGCGGAGATCATCCAACAAGGCGACGACGCGGTGGCGCTGGCCCGTTCGGCCTCCACCCTGGCCGATGACCGCGGGGTGGCAGCGCTGGCCATCTTCACCCGCACCGGGCGCACCGCCCGGCTGATCTCCAAAACGCGCCCGCACGTGCCGATTCTGGCCTTCACCCCGGTGGCCGAGACTCACGCCCGCATGCAACTGTTGTGGGGCGTGGCGCCCTTTCTGGTGCCGCACGCCAACACGGTGGATGCCATGCTGGCCCACGTAGAGGCGGCCATGCTGCTCAGCAGCCCCATCCGCGCCGGCCAACAGATCATTCTGGTGGCCGGCTTTCCGGTTCACGCCCAGGGGCCGGCCAACTTTATCATGTTGCACACGGTCGGCCGGCGCTGACCCGGCGCGCCTCACGCAACATGCGCCGGCCATCTCCGGGCGGGACGCATGGGGATGCGCCCTCCACGGGTTATAGGCGCTAACGCATGGCTGCCGCCCGCTCGCGCTTGAGCTGCATAATCTGGGCCTCGATCAGCCCCTGCAGCACATCTTCCGGCACGCGGATGCCGTGCTCGGCCAGATAGCGGCTGGCGAACTGGATGGCGTAACCCTTCTTCTGCTCGCCGATGTTCTGGATCAGGCCGGTGACGCCGCTCTGCTGGGCAGCATCCACCGCCACCTGCACCGCGCGATCCAGCAACTGCTGGCGCGCCTCCGCCGTGTCGGGAGGCACAGCGGCGCTGCTGAACTGCTTGTTCACTTCGGCCTCGACTAGCGCCGCCAGCTTGCTCACGTCCAGGCCGGTGATGCCGTAGCGGGCCAGAAAACCGGAGGCCATCTTCAGCGCATACTCGCGCTTGGCGCCGCCGGTCTTCAGTTCCCCGACGATCCCTTGCTGCTGAGCAGCCCGCACCACGCTGCTGATGACCGTGTCCACCAGTTGCTGCTGCTGGACGGTCAGCCGGCTGTGGAGTTCCTGCGCTCGTTGCCTCAGCCACAACCCCAGGTACGCGATTACGATGGGAATCGCCAGAACCAACAGGCCCTGAGCGATGAGCACCAACAGTTGTTGAATGTCTGCCATTGTAAGCCTCCGGAGTGTAAGTCAGGTTAATGGTGTTCGGGCAGGGCTGTGGCGCCATCGCCGGAGCCGGTAGCCGCCCCGGCCGGGGCAACCGGGGGCCGCCCTCGCCCCCCCTCCGGGAAAGATTGTAGCACAAGCCACGCGAGAGGCAAATCGCTGCTGTGCCGCGTTGCCTCGATAAGAGGTTGTGTGTTATACTCGCCAACTCAAGGGACGACGCGACCATTCAGGCCGGCGCGCAGCATGAGAAGTTCGCCAAAACGCAGGCGAGCGTGGGGGCGGCGCCGCGCGCCCGCATCTCGGACCGCTCCCCCCTTGAATAGTCCCCGGAGGAGAATAGTACTGTGCGGAAACGTGTGGTTGTTACAGGGCTGGGCTGCATCTGCCCGGTTGGAAACAACGTTCAGGAAAGCTGGGAAAACATCAAGGCCGGCAGGAGCGGAGTCGGCCCAATCACCCTGTTTGACCCCGCCGATCACGCCACCCGATTCGCCGCCGAAGTGAGGGGCTTTGACCCGGTGGCCGAGTTCGGCAGCAAAGAAGCGCGGCGCATGGACCGTTACACCCAGTTCGCTGCCGCCGCCACCCGCGAAGCGTTGGCCGACGCCGGGCTGGACCTCACCGGCGGCAACCGGGACCGGGTGGGCGCCTTCATCGGCTCGGGTATTGGCGGCGTGGGCACCCTGCTGCGCGAATACGACGTCTTCCGCGAGCGCGGCGCCCGCCGCGTCAGCCCGTTTCTGGTTCCCATGATGCTGCCCGACAGCGCTTCAGGTCAGATCGCCATCCTGTTCGGGCTGCGCGGCCCCAACCTGAGCGTGGTTTCGGCCTGCGCCACCGGCACCAACGCCATCGGCGAGGCAGCCGAGGTAATCCGGCGCGGCGCGGCCGACGTGATGGTGGCCGGGGGCGCGGAATCGGCCATTCTGCCGCTCGTCATGGCGGCGTTCAACGTAATGGGGGCGCTCTCCCAGCACAACGAGGACCCGCAGGGCGCCTCGCGCCCGTTCGACCTGAACCGGGATGGTTTTGTAGCCGGAGAGGGCGCCGGAGCGTTGATTCTGGAGGAGTACCGGCACGCGCAGTCGCGCGGCGCGCGCATTCTGGCGGAGGTGCTGGGGTACGGCATCACCAACGATGCGTATCACGTCTCGGCCCCGGCCGAGAATGGCGCCGGCGCCGCCGAGTGCATGAAAATGGCCCTGGCCGACGCCGGCCTGCGCCCGGCGGAGGTGGACTATTTGAACGCCCACGGCACCAGCACGCCGTTGAACGACAAGAGCGAGACCGCCGCGGTCAAGACAGTGTTCGGCGAGCGCGCCTACGATACGCCCATCTCCTCCACAAAATCCATGACCGGGCACTTGCTTGGCGCGGCCGGCGCGATCGAGGCCGCCTTCTGCATAAAAGTCATGCAGGAAGGCCTGCTGCCGCCGACGATCAACTACCACACGCCCGATCCGGCCTGCGATCTGGACTACGTGCCCAACGTGGCCCGGCCGGCGGCCGTGCGGCGAGTGATGTCCAATTCCTTCGGCTTCGGCGGCCACAACGCCACCTTGATTCTGGGGGCAGTGAACGCCGATTGATCGCGCCCGGCCCGCCCCGCAAGTCGGGGCCGGATTCCGGCGCGCCCCCCGGTGACGGAGGCAGACAGTGTTTTCCACCAACGGCAACAAAGAGAGCGCAGCCGGCCGCAGCCGTGCAGACCCGCGGCGCAGCGGGCCGCCCTACGCCCACATCACCGGCTGGGGGATGGCCGCGCCCGAAAAGGTGCTCACCAACCACGAAATCGCGCGGATGGTGGACACCAACGATGCCTGGATCGTGGAGCGGACCGGCATACGCGAACGGCGCATCGCCGGCCCGCGCGACACTACCGCCAGCCTGGCCCGCCGGGCCGCCGAGCAGGCGCTGGACGTGGCCGGCGTCACCCCGCGCGAAGTGGACCTGATCATCGTCGCCACCTCCACGCCGCAGCACTTCTTCCCCTCTACCGCCAGCCTGGTGCAGGATGCCCTGGGCGCGGCCAACGCCGGCGCCTTCGACCTGGCCGCGGCCTGCTCCGGGTTCATGTACGGGCTGAGCATCGGGGCGCAGATGATCCGCTCCGGCGCCATGCGCACGGTGTTGGTCATCGGCGCAGAAACGCTCTCCCGCATCCTCAACTGGAACGACCGCGGCACCTGTATCCTGTTTGGCGACGGCGCCGGGGCCTTTGTCTTGCAGGGCAAGGAACAGCCCGGCGGCGTACTCTCCTCCCTGCTGCGCTCGGACGGCTCCGGCGGGAACCTGCTGATGGTCCCGGCCGGCGGCAGCGCGCTGCCCACCAGCGCCGACACCGTGCGCGATAACCTGCATACCATTACCATGAACGGGCGCGAGGTATACCGCTTCGCCACGCGGGTGATGGTTTCGGCGGCGCGCGAGGTAATGGCCAACGCCGGCTGGACTGTGGACGATCTGGCCCTGATCGTCCCCCATCAGGCCAATCTGCGCATTATTAAGGCCGCAGCCCGCGGGCTGGGCTTGCCGGAAGACCGCTTTGTGATTAACCTGGACCGCTACGGCAACACCTCCACTGCTTCGATTCCCATCGCGGTGTGCGAGGCTGTGGCCGAGGGACGCATCCGCCCGGGGGACAATCTGGTGCTGGTCGGGTTTGGCGCCGGCCTCACCTGGGGCGCAGTTGCGCTTAACTGGGCCACCGTTGCCCCGCCGGAAGTGAACCGCTGGCAGCAGTTGCGCCGGCAGAGCCTGTACGGGCTGGCCCGCCTGCGCTCGGCTGCCCGCCGGAGCTGGCGGCACGTGGAAGGTGCGCTGTGGGGCGCGCAGGAGCCGGAGGCGCAGCACCCGCCGTATCCGCCCCGCGAGGAAGAAAAGACGTGAATCGCCGAGTGGTCTTGTTTGCCATCCCCATCGTAGTGGTAGGCGTGTTGGGCCTGACCTCCGGGCTGGCGTCGCTGGCCTACGCCCAGGCTAATACCGACACCCCTTCGCCAACCACTACGCCCTCCCCCACCCGCACGCCCACCGCCACCCCAATCCTGATTGATGAGCTGGAACCGAACGACACGCCGGCGCAGGGCGCGATCATGTAGGTCGGCAGCACCACCAAGGTGCTCACCCTGTA
>CAYZNA010000106.1:0-9841 GCA_964478665.1 uncultured Anaerolineales bacterium | reverse complement strand
CCTACCACGCTTTCACCCGCTCAACCACTCCAGCACCCCCGTCACCTGCCAGGCCGCCTCGTCGAACTCCCAGAAACTGTACGGCGTGCGTGGCTCATGCAGAACGTTCGCCGGAGTCTTCGGCTCCACTTCCACGGCGAGCGGCGTGTTGTGAGCGATGGAGCGCGCCACCTCATAAGAACACAGATTCAACTAAGCGATCGGCAATTGATGGCACTGAAGACTCTGGCGGCAAGGAAGAAGACATCGGTGGATGAGTTGATCAGGCAGGGGGTAGAGGTGTTGCTTCGCTCCGCCGGCGAGGTCAATCGTGAAGAGCAGAAACGCCGTGCCATTGCCGCCGCCGGCCGATTTCGATCTGGCGTAGCCGATCTTTCGACAAGGCATGACGGCTACCTGGTCGAGGCCTATGAGGCATGAGCACCTTTGTTGACACATCGGCGTTTCTGGCTGTGCTCAATGCAGACGATGAGAATCACCCATCCGCCAGGGTCGAATGGGAAAGACTCGTCAACAGCGATGACAACCTGGCATGCACGAGCTATGTGCTTGTCGAAACCTTTGCGCTGGTGCAGAACCGCCTGGGGTTAGACGCAGTCCGTACATTCAACGAGGCTATCGTCCCGTTACTACAGATCGAATGGATCGACAGCCAGGCGCACAATCGGGGCGTGACCGCTCTCCTGATCGCAGCCCGCCGGCGCCTCAGCCTTGTGGACTGTGTGAGTTTTGAAGCCATGCGCCGCCTGGGAATTTCCACCGCCTTCACCTTCGATCAGCACTTCCGCGAACAAGGCTTCACATGCATCCCGTAGATTGGAAACTGGACTTTGGCCATTTTAGACGGAGTAACAGGCCGCTTCCAGCAGGGAAAACAGTGCAGACTGAGGAATTAGCAGCATGTCGGGGTTCTCCGGCGAGTTGCAGATATTTGAGCTTCTCCAGAAGCGGCGTCGCACGGCAGCCAGCACATCACTGAAGGAAGCTTCGTCTTTCTCATACCATTCGGCCTGACGGACCGGCAGGTGATCCCCGTAAAGCACTTTAGCAAACACGACCACCAGGCTGAAGAGGCCGAACAGACAGGGGGTTGTCCGTTCGATGGCACGGTCCGACCACTGGCGTTGGGTCTCGAACCCCATGTGGGCGCGCAGTTCTTCAAAGGTGACTTCGATGTTCCAGCGAGCGATGAACCAGTTGAGGATCTGGCGCGGCGACCTGTCCCGGTCCGAGCAGAAGAAAGCAGACGGACGGAAGGTGTTTTCAGGGCAACGTACCAGTACCCGGCGGATCGGAGCCGGGGCCAGCCCGCGATGGTAGCGCCGGCAAACACCGCTGACGAACTCGACTTCCTGCTTGTAGCCGCCATACCATGTCAGCTCAGTGGTTTCCCATTTCGTGTCCGGATCGCTCAGGTAGCGGGCCAGGCCGGGCAGACGCGGACCTTTTTTCGGCTTCGGGCCGCGTTTGCCCGGGGGCTGTGGGCCGGGGAAGTCATGTAACACCGCCTCCAGGCGCAGGCGGGAGACCAGGCATACCGGTCTGGACAGTCCCTGGCAGTGGTTGACCAGTTCTACCGCCGCGTAACCGCCATCGCCGACCACAATGATTTCGCGTTCTGGCTGCCAGCGACGAACTTTCTCGATCAGGACAGCGGCCCACTCCACCAGTGTCCGGTGATGCTTGCCCGGTTTCTCGCTGGTGCGGGGCGAGAGGCTCAGCAGGGTCAGAAAGGGAAGTGCCCACGGGCGTTTACTCCAGGGCACCGGTACCAGGATGGCCAGACAGATCCACCGCAGTCCCAGGCTGGTCACCACTCGATGGGCAGTTGACAGAATGGCGTCGTGAAACCAACCCTTGTAGCGGATCTTCTTGCCCTTCCGCCGCTCCAGGGTGTCGTCCACCAGCAGGATGATCGGCAGGTTGGCGCTCAGAAACACCTGAATGATCAGGGCCAGCAGCAGCTTGCTCAATATCCAGGGCGACCAGCGATTACGGTTCAGCACCCGATGATAGTTGGTAAAGTGCTCGTCGTCCGCCAGACCGACCATGCGCAAAGCGGAGGCCACCGTTCGGCGCCCGGGAGCCAGGATGGTCCCGACTATCAGGGGAACAACCCTGGCAAAGGTTGGCGCTGTAAATGCAACGGCAAAAACCGAAAGAAGTTGTACAATCTCAGCAGGTAGGGTAGGCATGGTCGGCTCCTGTGATCTGTGTTTGTCTGACGACAATACATTACCACAAAGAGCGCCTGCCTCCCTACGGCTTTCTCAAAAATGGCCAAAGTCCAGGATAGGATAGAGCAGCGGTAAAGCGCCTATCGGGCGCGGATGCATGGCCACGATGGCCGGACCCAACCGCTCGGCCTGAGTGATCTTCATTGCTCTGCCTCCTCCCTGTGTGCTTGAGGCAGAGTGTACACCCGGTGGCTCGATTGTTAAAGTGCCGCGCTATCAAACACCTGTTCTATGTCGAAAGCAGGCTAAGGGCACTAAGATTCCCGAAGATTTCCTTAGAGTTCTTTGTGCTCTTTGTGGTGAACATGACCCCAACTGCGTAATACCTGCGTAGATGACGGCAATCCTGCCGGGGAGCCATGAAGGCTGTCATTTCGCAGGTAGCCGATTGCCCCCCCGTCCCCGCCAACGATCCAACTATTAGCCGGCGACCATCGTCCGGCCCGACCCGCACCCTTCACAGACCTGCCGAAGGGAGTCAAAGGGCAAATTCCACCGTGCGGCCTCGCCAGGGGTAGAGGGTTGCCCGCCAGGGGTAGAGGGTGCACGCTTCGCGCCATGCGCCCTGCTCCCCGGCTGTCCTGCCAATCCTTCAGACAGGCCCCTGCGCCGCCGAACGGCTGCCGGCCTCAGTGCCGGCGCCGGCCGCGCCGCTTGATTCGAACGATATCGCCTGCGTTGAGTTCCAGCGGGATTGCTCGACCCTCCCGCCATCGGGCGTGCTCCAGCATTTCCAGCAGCACCTTCACCCGGTCCGTGCCTGTCAGGCGCGCGTCAAAAATCGCCTCGTAGCCGCTGAACGGCCCGTTCACGATGCGCACCCGGTCGCCGCGCTCCAGCCCGTGAAAGGTCAGGCCACCGGCGACGCGCACCTCTTCCAGCCAGCGCTTCAATTCGTGGATCAAATGATCGGGGACAATAGCCGTCTCTCCGCCAAACTCGAGGATGCGGCGCATGCCAGGCGTCCAGCGAAAGTCCCGGATAGGGACCTGATCGAGGTCCACATTGGCGAACAGATAGCAGGGGAAATAAGCCCGCTCGCGAGCAGCGCGCGGGTTTACCGGGTTGACTCGCACCAGCGGCAGGTAGACGTTCACCTCGCGCAGACGCAATTGACTGGCCACCACCCGCTCCATGCGAGGTTTGGTGTGCAGAGCGTACCAGTGATTCATGCCCTCGCCTCACCTTCTCGCCCGGTTCGCAAACCGGGCTGGTTGGAGGCCTTGCCGCCCCAGAGCACGCGCCATCTCATGAAGGTTCTCCCGATATTGGCATAGCACAGGGCCAGATGAGTGAAACCAGCCGTCCCCCTCAACATAGCCCCCTGTCAACTGGCCGGAGTGCGTACGCTCTTAGCTTCTTCCGGCCCGTGGTTTCAATCGGTAGTACAACGACAGGGCGGCATGGTACTACAGCTCCCGGGCCATGTCAACTCCCGGGGAAGCAGGCGCTCTCTGCCATTCCATAGCTCACGGCAAGCGCCGTAGCCCCTCCCTTCGCCCCTCAGCCCGCGCCGCACAGCCGCGGGTCGGCCAGCGCCCGCGCCAGCACCGCCACCGCCCGTTCGAACTCCGCCAGCGAAATGTGCTCCTCCGGCGTGTGATCCAGCGCCGAGTCCCCCGGCCCGTAGGCCAGAATCGGGCAGCCCCACGCCGGCCCCACCACGTTCATGTCGGAGGTGCCGGATTTGAGCGTGAACCCCGGTTGGGCGCCCGCGCCCCGTAGCGCGGCCAGCATGGCCCGCACCAGCGGGGTGTTCTTCTCCGCCCGGAAGGCCGGGACCCCCTCCACCAGCCGGATCTCCGCCCCCGGCCCGGCCGCCCCGGCCAGCTCCGCAGCCGCGCCCTCCACCGCCAGCCCCGGCGGCAGCCGGGCACCGATCCGCAGCCGCGCCCACTCGCTGAACCCGTCCGAGCCGGAGGCCATCTCCCGCAGCGTGGGGCTGACCTGCTCAAAGACCCGCTCCCGCCCGGCGTTGCGCGCCGCTGCCCACGCGACCATCGCGTTCCAGCAAGCCACCGCCGCCTCCGGGGCGCTCTCCGCGCCGGAGGCGGTGTGGGCCGCCGGCCGCTCCACCCGGACCTCGAACCACGCGCTGCCCTTGTAGCCCAGCGTCAGCCGGTCCCAGCCGCTCGGCTCGCCGATGATGCAGACGGCAGGGCGATAGCGATCGCGGACGAACTTCGCCCCCCGGCTGTCGCCCTCCTCCCCCACCGCGCCGATCACCACCAGCCGCCGCCCGCGGACCGCCCCGGCTCGATGGGCGGCGGCCACAAAGGCGGCCAGCGGGCCTCTGGCGTCCACCGCCCCCCGCCCGTACAGCCGGTCCCCCTCCACCCGGACCGGGATGCGGCCGGTGACCGTGTCAATGTGCCCCAGCAGGACTACCTCACCCGGCCCCTCTCCCAGCGTCCCGACCGCGTTCCCGGCCCCATCCACCTCCGCCCGGAACCCCAGCCGCGCCATCTGCTCGGCCAGCCACGCCACCGCGGCGGCCTCCTGCCCGGTGGGGCTGTAAATCTCCAGCAAGCCCTTCAAAAGCTCAAGGCTGGCGTCCATATGCTATACTTTCCTCGCGTCCGTCAAAAGGGAGGCCACCCATGTCCGCCACAGCGACTGCCATTGCAACCGAAGAAATCCGTCAGCCAGAGGCTGCCCGCCCACACGTGAGCTACACGGAGTACCTGGCCCTGGCCGGCGAGGGACAAACACTGGAAAGCGAAGAAGCGGTAATCGTGAGCAAGTTAAGCCCGACGGGCAAACTGGTAATCATCACGGTGTACCGCTCGTAGTCAGACAGAAGGGAATCCTGCTCATGGTGTGCGACATTTGTGGCAAAGAGGGCGCCCGCATCCGCCGCGTCACACAGAGCTATGGCAGAGGCGAGAGTCTGCTGGTTATTGAGGGCGTTCCGGTAGTCAGTTGCCCCCACTGCGGCGGGAGCTACCTCACTGCAGAAACCCTGCACGTGATCGAACGCATCAAACTCCACCGTCAGAGCTTTGCCGAAAGACGTCCTGTAGCGGTAGCAGTATTCACCTGAGTGCTACAGGGCTTCCCTCACCGCCTCCACCACCACATCCAGCTCCTCCCGCGTGATCACCAGCGGCGGCAGGAAGCGCAGCACGGTCAGCCCGGCCGGCAGGGCCAGCACCCCGCGCTCCATCAGCGCCTGCAAGACCGGCGTCACCTTGCCCTTCAGCTCGATCCCCACCATCAGCCCCAGCCCGCGCACCTCCCGCACCCCCGGCGAGTTGATTCCCCGCAGCCGCTCGATGAAATAGGCGCCCAGCTCCGCCGCCCGCCCTGGCAGCCCCAATTCTTCCATGCGTCCCAGCGCCGCCACGGCCGCGGCGCAGGCCAGCGGGTTGCCGCCAAACGTGGAGGCGTGCGACTGCGCGGGCAGCGCCCCCACCCGCGGCCCGATCAGCGTTGCCCCCATCGGCATCCCGCCCGCGATGGACTTGGCCAGAGGGAGCAGGTCCGGCTCCAGCCCGTAGTGCTCCACGGCAAAGGTCCTGCCGGTGCGTCCGAAGCCGGTCTGCACCTCGTCAATGACCAGCAGCGCCCCGCGCTGGCGGCACAGGCGCTGCGCCCCGCACAGGAACTCCGGGGTTCCGGGCCGCACCCCGCCCTCGCCCTGCACCACCTCCAGAATCACGGCCCCGGTCTCGTCCGTGACGGCGGCCTCCAGCGCCTCGAGATTGTTGTACGGCACGTGGCTGAACCCGGGCAGCAGCGGCTCGAATGGCTCGCGGTACTTCTTTTCCCACGTGGCGGAGAGCGCGCCCAGGGTCCGCCCGTGGAAGCCGCGCATGGCGGCCACGACCCCGGCCCGCCCGGTGGCCGCGCGGGCAAACTTGATCGCCGCCTCCACCGCCTCGGTCCCCGAGTTGCACAGGAAGGCCCGCTCCAATCCGGGCGGCGCCAGCGAGAGCAGCTTCTCCAGCAGCTCGGCGCGGCGGTCGTTGTAAAACATCTCCGGGCAGGAGATCAGGGTGCGGGCCTGCCGCGCAATGGCCTGCGCCACGACCGGGTCGGCATGCCCGAGGTTGGCGGCGCCCTGCCCGCCCACGCAGTCAATGTACTCGCGCCCCTCGGCGTCCCACAGCCGCGCCCCCTGCCCGCGCACGATGGTGATGGGGCGTTTTGAATACACTCCACTGGCGTGCCGGTTCTCGATGGCCTGTATCACGGTGCACTCTCCGATTCGCCTGCAAGACCTCGCGGGTCTCAAAGACCCGCGAGGTCTGTGATGACCGTCCCTGCCCCGGCGAGAGCCGCTGTGACCGGCTTCTCCGCCCGTCCATCCGCCAGAATCACCCGCCCCACGCTCCCGGCGAGGGCCTCCTGCGCGCCGAGCACCTTCTTCTTCATGCGTCCCTCGGCGTAGCTCAGCGCCCCCTCCAGTTGGGCGGCGGTCAGGCGCGGGATCAGGCTGCGCTCGTCCGGGAAGTCCCGCAGCAGGCCGGGCACGTTGGAGAGCAGGATCAGGGTGGAGGCGCGCAGGGCGGCGGCGACCCTGGCCGCGGCCCGGTCGGCGTCCACGTTCAGCGCCTCCCCCGCCGGGCTGACCGCGAGGGGCGCCACCACCGGGGTCAGGCCGGCCTCCAGCAGCGTCCGCAGCAGGCCGGCGTCCACCGACTCTATCGTCCCGGTGAAGTCGTCGCGCAGCATCTTCTGCTTGCCGCCCTCCACGATGCGGATGGCGTCCTTGCGGCGGGCGACCATCAGCCGCCCGTCGAGGCCGCTCAGGCCGAAGGCGTTCACTCCCAGCGCCTGCAGCGCCTCCACCAGCAGGGTGTTGACCTTGCCGTTGACCGCCATGGCGAAGACTTCCAGCGTGCGCCGGTCGGTGTAGCGGCTGGTGAAGCCGGAGGGCGAGGTGACGAAGCGCGGCGGGTGGCCGAGCGCCTCGCCCAGTGCGTTGGCCTCCGCCGAGCCGCCGTGGGCCAGCACCAGCCGTTGCCCCTGCCCGATCAGCGCCGCCACGTCGCGGCAGATGGCGTCAAAGTCCACCCCTTCCGTGCCGCCCAGCTTCACCACAATTGGAGATTGGGGATTGGGGATTGGAGATTGGGGATTGGAGATTGGAGATTGGTTCACTACGCCCCCTTCATCGCTCATCGCTTTCGGTCGTTCATCGTTCATCATTCCGCATTCCGCATTCCCTATTCCCCCTTCCGCATTCCGCATTCCCTATTCCCCCTTCCGCATTCCGCATTCAAACCGGGTGCAGGCCGGAGAAGGTTAACCCGGCTGTTTCCGGGAAGCCGCACATCAGGTTCATGCACTGCACCGCGCTGCCGGAGGCGCCTTTCATCAGGTTGTCAATGGCGCACAGCGAGACGGCGCGCCCGCTCTCGGGGTCAAGGTCGAAGCCCACGTCGGCGTAGTTGGAGCCGGCCAGAATCTTCGGCTCCGGGACGCGGTAGATGCCGCTGCGGTCCTTCACGATGCGCACAAACGGCTCGGCGCTGGTCGCCTCGCGGTAGGCCCGCCACAGGTCCCGCTCGGTGATCCCCGGTTTCACGAAGCAGTGGGCCGCTGCCAGCGCCCCGCGCACGAGGTCCACCGAGGTCATGCTCAGATGAACCTGCGCCAGCCCCATCTCCTGCAGCACCTCGGCGGTGTGGCGGTGGCCGGAGGGGGCGAAGGTGCGGATCACGCCCGCCCGTTCCGGATGATGGGAGCCGGGGTTGCCGCTCGCGCCGCCCTCCGAGGACCCCACCTTGATGTCCACGATGACCGGCTTGCCCGGATCGAGCAGCCCGGCCCGGACCAGCGGCCACAGGGCCAGATTGGCGGCGGTGGCGTTGCACCCCACCCCGCTGACGTAACTGGCCCCGGCGATCTGCTCCCGGTGCAGCTCCGGCAGCCCGTAGACAAACTTGCCCGGCCAGTCCGGGGCGGCGTGCTCGGCCCCGTACCAGCGGCGATACAGGGCAGGGTCGCGCAGCCGGAAGTCAGCAGAAAGGTCCACGATCCTCGGGGCCAGCGCGGCGTAATGGTCAATCGCCTTCTGGGTCTCGCCGTGCGGCAGAGCCAGGAACAGCAAGTCGCAGGGTTGGAGCGCCTCGCGAGAGGTGAACTTGAGTTGCGTCCGCCCGCGCAGGTTGGGGTGCAGCCGGTAGACGAACTCGCCGGCGTTGCGCTCCGAGGTGGCCTGCGCCACTTCCACGTGGGGGTGGTCGAGCAGCAGCCGCAGCAATTCGCCCCCGGTGTAGCCGGAGGCTCCAACGATAGAGACGCGCATTTGGGTGGATGCCTTGAGGGTGGAGATTGGGGATTAGAGATTGGGGATTAGAGATTGGGGATTAGAGATTGGGGATTGGGGATGGGAGACGGCAATCTCCAATCTCCAATCTCTAATCTCTCCAGAGGCAACGCAAGTTCCCGGCGGGCCACCGCCACAGCGTAGTCAATCACCATGCCCGGGATGTCCACCCCGGTGGTCGGCAGCGAGGTGTGGAACTCCATGGTGTGATTGACCTCGTTCACCAGCAGGCCGCGCTCCGGGTCCTCCAGCAGATCAACCGCCAGCACCCCGCTCCCGACGGCGTTCGCCGCCGCGAGGCACAGGGCGTGCAGTTCGGGCGTGACCGGGCAGACCTCGCCTTGCCCGCCCTTCGCAGTGTTGGTCACCCAGTGGGCGGACTTGCGGTAAATGGCGCACACCGTCTCGTCGCCGATCACAAAGGCGCGGATGTCGCGGCCCGGTTTCTGGATGTACTCTTGAATGTAGAAAATGGAGTGCTGGTACGACCCAAGGGTATCCTTGTGCTCGAGGATGGCCTCCGCCGCGTCGCGATCGTTGATGCGGGCCAGCAGCCGCCCCCACGATCCCACCACCGGCTTGAGCACCACCGGGTAGCCCAGCTCCTCAATGGCCGCCAGCGCCGACTCCGGGGTGAAGGCGATCTTCACGCGCGGCTGTGGCACGCCGGCTGAGGCGAGAGCGGCAGTCGTGGCGATCTTGTCGCCGCAGGTGGCCGCCACCTGCGCGTTGTTGACCGTGGGCACGCCCCACGCATTCAGCATTTGCAGCGCGTACAGCCCGCGCGCGTACGACAGGCTGCGCTCGAGCACCACGTCGTATTTCAGCCAGTCGTCCGGCGCAGCGACGTCAAAGCTGATCTGCCGGTCGTCAATCCGCTCGTAGTTCAGCCCGCGCTTCTCCAGCGCCTCAAACAGCCACTTCTCCTCGACCCGCAGCCGGGAGTACAGCACGCCGATTCTCATGGGGAGGGTCTCCCTGTGCAATCTTGAGATTTGAGATTGGGGATTTGAGATTGGGGATTTGAGATTGGGGGTTTTCCTATTCGCCCCAGTCTTCTGCTTCCATCGGGGCCAGGGCCAGCTCCAGGGGTTGAAGCGAGAGCACCTCCAGTTCCGCCCCGCAATCGGGGCAGCTCAGGATCTCGCCCTGCTCCACGTCTTCCAACAGCAGCTCGGCGTCACATTCGGGGCAATTGGCTTGCATAGTGTTCATGATTCCTCCTTGATGTGGAGGCGGGCATGGGGATGCCCGCCCTACCCGTGAAAAGCGCGTCCCCCGTAGAGGGTGCATCCCCATGCACCCTGTTCGGCGGGCCAACACGTCC
>CAYZNA010000105.1:1156-9938 GCA_964478665.1 uncultured Anaerolineales bacterium | reverse complement strand
CCGCTTCGCGGGTTTGTTTCTCCGATAGCCGTCGGATTTTATCCGACGGCGGCTGCACCAGTTCCACCAGCATCTGCACCGAAAGCTCCATGTCCTGCACGGCCACCCACTCCAACGGGCCGTGGGCGTTGTGCCCCCCGCAGAACAGGTTGGGGGTTACGGGCGGCGGAATTGTATCACCGAACGAGCGAGGCCGGTCAGCAATTGGAGGCCGCGCTGGATTTCTGAGGGGGAGACCGCTCCGCCGGCCAGGGCCAGTGCCCCGGCCCCGGCGGCGCCCGCTCCCCAGGCCAGCAGCCCGCTCCCCAACCCGGACCCGGTCCCCGGCCAGAGGGCCGCCAGCCCGAAGGGGGCCGCGGCCCCGAGGGCGATCAACCAGCCCCGGCCTCCCGCGCGGGCGGCGCGCCACCCGGCGCGACCGGTCCCCAGCGCGATTCCCGCCAGCCCCAGCGAGAATCCCGCCCCCACTCCGGCCGCTCCCGGGGGCCAACCTGCGCGGCTGAGCAGCCACGCCGCCGCCAGAAAGACCGCCAGCCCGGCCAGTGCAGCGCGCGCCATCCGTCCGGGCGTCTTCTCCACCGCCGAGCCGATGCCCGCAGCCCACACCAACGGCAGCGCCAGCAAACCGGGGGCCAGCGCGCGCAGGGTGGCGGCCGCCGCTCCAAACTGCGCGCCAAACAGCAACGGCGCGAGCGAGGCGGCCAGCAGCCACATCCCGCCGCCGGCCAGCGCGCACAGCAACGTGGCGTAACGCATGAAGCGCCCCAACCAGCGACCGGCTTCCGCCGGGCGGCCCTCCAGCCCCAGCCGGGTGAGGATGGGCACAAAGGCGTAGGCCAGTTGCCCCACAAAGGTGAAGACCAGCAGCACCCCGCCCAGCGCCAGGTCCAGATAGCCCACCTGCGCCGCCGCGCCGGTCAGCCACTGCGCCACCAGCGGGGCGGTGCGAAACAGCAGCGCCAGGCTGAAGTTGGCGAGGGCAAAGGTGAGGCCGAAGCGCAGCAGGGGGGGGATTGGAGGGGGGGGTGGAGGAGGGTGGGGAGGGGGAAGCAGCCAGTCGCGCGTCCACCACAGGCCGGCCAGCAGAAAGAGGACTTCGTGGGTCGCCAGCGCCAGCAGGCCGGTGGTCAGGCTGCGGGCGCGCAGCACCCACACTACCAGCACGGTGATCAGCAACTGCCGCCAGGTGCTCTCTGTGCTCCAGCGCCCGGTGCGACCCAGTCCCAGCAGCAGGGCAAACAGGCCGGCGGCCCAGATGCGGGCAAGCACCGAGAGCGCCACCAGCCCGGCATCGGTCCACGTCAGCCAGCCGGGCGGGGTGAAGAGGCGCGCGGCCGGCAGCGCCAGCAGGCCCAGGGCGCAGCCCACAGCCAGCTTCACCCCCAGCAAGCGCCGGATCAACCGGCGCCGGGCGGCAGGATTGGCCTCGGTCTCGGGCAAGAAGCGGGCAAACACCTCCTGATAGCCCAGTTCGCCGGCCAGTTGAAGGAGCGCCATCAGGGCATAGGCCGCGGCCATGCGCCCGTACACCTCCGGCCCCAGCGTGCGGGGCACGAGCGCCACAAACAGCAGCGCCCCGCCCAACTGGACGAGGGTGTTCAGGCTGATGACAGAAACGCCGCGCGCAGCGGCCCGGGAGGGGGAGTAGGCGGTCAGAGTGCCCGGAGTATACGCCAGATTTACGGGCTGCAAGGCCAGACCGGAGGAATCTGGTCGATTGGCCGCTGATTTCCCTGTATAATCCGCGCAAAGTCGCTCCACAGGTAACTACTCAGCCGCCGTCGGATAAAATCCGACGGCTATCGGAGAAACAAACCCGCGAAGCGGGTTTAGCTTTTGTAGCCGCCGAATTCTATTCGGCGGCTCCACAGACCAGGTCACCCGCTCGCGGGTGCAAACTTGCCCCAATGTTGAAACGCGCAGGCGAGTATTTTTCCTCGCCGATCTTTGAGCAAGACGAAGAAAAGACCCGGGTGGCCGCCCTGCTGCACCCGGCTCTGCAGACTGCATTCGTTCTGTCAGTGCTGCTCCCCGCAGTGCTGCTGCTGCTCAACCCGACCCAACAGGAGATCCTCTGGATCGCTCCGCCGCTGGCTGGCAGCAGCGTGCTCTTGCAGTGGCTGGCGCGGCGGGGTCACGTTCGCCTCAGCGCCTGGTTGCTCTGCGGTCTGGCCTGGCTGGCCATCACCTCCGCGATCTACCTGCGCAACGGCCTGGGCAACCCGACCGCGAGCGGTTACCTGGTGCTGATCGTGCTCGGCGGGCTGCTGCTGGGCAGCCGTGCGGCGCTGAGTTTTGGCGTGCTGGGCGTGCTGGCTTTGCTGGGCGTGGCGCTGGCCGAACTCACGCCCCTGATCAACATCCCCCACCTGCCATCTTCCGACCCGGTGCGCCTGGTGACCTACTTTGCCATCTTTGGCATGATGGGGGTGCTGTTGCGACTGGCTACCAACAGCATCGGCGCCGGACTGGCGCAGGCCCGCAACCTGCGCACCGCCGAGCAACGCCGCGCCGGCGAACTGGCGGGGCATTTGGCCGCTGAACAAAAGCGCGCTCGCCAACTGGAACTGATCGCCGGCATTGCCCATCAGTTGGCCGGCGCTGAGGACCCGCAGGCTCTGATGGAGACGGTCGTGGGCCGGCTGCGCGAGGATTTCGGCTTCGAGATGGCCGGAGTGCTGTTGCTGGAGGAGCAAGACCTGGTGCTGAAGGCCACTGGCAGATCACCCGGGGCCGGTGCGCAACCAGGCTGGAGAATGCCGGTGGGAAAGGGCATTATCGGCCACGTAGCCGAGACCGGTCGCACCTATCTGGCGAACGACACTGCCGGCGACAACCACTATTTGCCGCCGGGGAACACCACTACCGCCGCCGAAGTAGCAGTGCCTTTGAAGATTGGTGCAGACTTGATTGGCGTGCTGAACGTGGAAAGTCAGCAGACCGCGGCTTTCGACGCCACCGATGTGCAGACGCTCGAGTCGATCGCCGACCTGCTGGCCTCCAGCCTGCAGGCCAGCCAGTTGCTGGCGGACCTGCGCGCCCGCGAACGACTGGCCGGGGCGCTGCGTCAGGTAGGCCTGACCATCAGCGCCTCGCTGGACCTGCCCACCGTGCTGCGCAGCATCTGCGATCACACACTGCAAGCGTTCGACGCCGACGGCGTGACCCTGTGGCTCCGTGAGGGCGATCTGCTGCGGGCAGTCGTCGTGCGAGGACCGGAGGCGCAGCGACTCAAGGCAATGACCTTTCCGGTCGCCGACCCGGACATGCTGGCCGCGCGCGCTGTGCGCGAAGGCCGGCCGGTGGTGGTGAACAACCTGCAAGAGAGTGAACAGGGCCATCCCAAACTCAAAGTGTTGCTCGGCAACCGCTCGGTGCTGGCAATCCCCATCCTCACCGACAGCCTGGCGCTCGGCGCGCTGGTGATCGCCGATCGCCAGCATCCGCAGCGCTTCGGCGCGGTAGACGTGGCCGCGGCCGAATCGCTCGGCAGCCAATGCGCCATTGCCATCCAGAACGCCCGCCTGTTTGAACAAACCCTGCGCCGTGCCCAGGAACTGGCCGGGCTGTACGATACCGCCGTTGCCATCGGCGGCCTGCTGGATACCGGGGCGCTGCTGAGCCGGCTGCACGAGCACATCCAGAGCTTGCTCGCCCCCGACAGTGTGGGCGTCACGCTCTATCACCCGGAGAGCGAGGAGCTGGAGGTGGTGCTGGCCGTGGAAGGCGGGGCGCCCGTCGCAGATGCGGCCGGGTTGCGCCTCTCACCGTCCGAGGGCGGGCTAACCGGCTGGATTGCGCAGTGCGGCAGGCCGCTGCTCATCAGAGACATGCAGACCGACACGCTGCCGGTTCCACCCCGCCACGTGGGGCCGCAGGCGGCGCGCTCGTGGCTGGGGGTGCCGCTGCTCAGCCGCGGTCAGGTGACCGGCGTGATCTCGGTGCAATCCTTCCGGCCGGACGCCTTCGATCAGGCCCACGCCCGCTTTCTGGAGGCGCTGGCCGGACCCATCGCTACCGCCCTGGAGAACGCCCGCCTGTTCGAGGCCGAGCAGACCCAGCGCGAGTACGCCGAGACGCTGCGCGAGGTGACCGGCAGCCTGAACGCCATCCTGGATTTGCCGCAGATCCTCGACCAGGTGCTGGACGGGCTGGCGCGCCTGGTGAATTTTGATAGCTGCGCGGTGATGCTGATTGAGGAGGAGCATTTCCGCGTGGTCGCCAGCCGGGGCTTCCCCGAGCCAGCGCGGGTGCGCCAACTGCGGGTCCCGGTGGCCTCCAACCGGCTATTTGCCGAGATACAGCGTACGCGCCGGCCGCTGGTGTTGCCCGATGCGCAACTTGAGCCGCGCTTTGCCGGCTGGGCCGGCACCGGCTACGTGCGCGGCTGGATGCGCGTGCCGCTGATCTTCCGCGAAGACATCATTGGCAACCTGACGCTGGACAGCCGCCGGCCGGGGGCTTACGGGGAAGCCGAGGCGCAGATCGCCTTCACCTTCGCCGGCCAGGCCGCTATTGCCCTGCAAAACGCCCGCCTGCTGCAAGAGGCCCGCGAGCGCGCAGAGACCCGGCGCCTGCTATTTCACGCTGCCCGCGACTTTGCCTCCGGCCTCTCGGAAGAGGTGATCCTGCGGAGTGTGGTCAGGCACATGCTCGGAGCGCTGAGGGTACGCAACGTGACTGTCTCGCGCTGGGACCCGGCGGGCGACCGGCTGGTCACGCTGGTCGAACTGGGAGATAGTTGGGCAGCCCCGCTGGTGGCGCCCGGAACGCCCTACCCCCTGGCGCAGTATCCCCGGACCCGCCGCGTGCTGGAGGAGCGCGTCCCGGTGGTGATCAGCGCCGGCGACCCGGCCGCCGACCCGGCCGAGCGTGCCCTGCTAAGAGAGTACGATCAGGCAATTGTGCTCATGCTGCCCCTGGCCAGCGGCAAACAGATCTTCGGCCTGATCGAACTGTATCGCCCTGCTGGCGAGCCTGTCTTCTCGGCAGCCGAGGTCCAACTGGCGCAAAGTCTGGCGACCCAGGCCGCCACTGCGCTGGAAAACGCCCGGCTGCACGCCACGGCGCGGGAGCGCGCGCGCGAGCTGGACGCGCTGCTCACCGCCAGCGCCGCGCTGCTCAGCACCCTGCAACTCGACCCGCTGCTACACAACATTCTCACCGCCGCCATCGCCGCCATCCCGGCGGCAGAGAAAGGCGCCATCCTGCTCACCGAAAGCCAGGGCGATCAGCTCCGCATCCGCGCCACGGCCGGCTATCGCGATCCGCGCGTGCGCACCCTGGCCCTCGCCGGGCACGAGGGCTACTCGGCGCGGGCGCTGCGCGAGAAACGCGCGCTGCTCATCTCGGACGCACACAACGAGCCGGGCATCCCGGCGTATCGCGGCGAGATTGAGGAAGTGGCAGAAATCCGCTCCGCCATCGTCGCCCCGTTGATCGCCCACGCCGAGGGCGACAATGGGAACGGCCAGGCCATTGGGGTGATCAGCCTGGACGCCACCCGCACGCAAGCCTTTGGCGAGGCCGATCTGCGCCTGCTGGTGGCGTTTGCCAACACCGCAGCGGTAGCCATTGAACACGCCCGGCTGCACGCCGAAGTGAGCACGCTGGCGGTGACCGACAACCTCACCGGGCTGGCCAACCATCGCGCCTTCGAACACTCGCTGGAGTCGGAGGTAGCCCGCGCAGCGCGCTACGGCTATCCGCTGGCGTTGATTATTGCCGACATTGACAACTTCAAGTTGTACAACGACACCTACGGCCACCCGGCCGGCAACCTGCGCCTGAAGGCCATCGCCGGCCTGCTGCGGGAGCGGGTGCGCGATCCCGACCTCGCAGCCCGTTTCGGCGGCGAGGAATTCGCCCTGATCCTGCCCCACACCGACAAGGAGGGCGGGCTGGCGCTGGCCGAGCGCATCCGGGTGGCGGCGGAGGCCGCCGCGCCCACCGGTCGCCAGCCGGGGGGGGCGCCGGCAACCGGCTACACCCTCAGCCTCGGCGTGGCAGCCTTCCCGGATGACGCCTCCGGGCCGCACGCGCTGCTGCTGGCCGCCGACGACGCCGAGCTGACGGCCAAGCGCCACGGCAAGAATCAGGTGGTCGCTGCGCCCCGGCTGGCCGGCGCCAGACAGGAACTGCTTCCGGCAGCCCGGGCCTGAGATGATACCATTGAAAGGACCCGGGGCCATCGCCCGCATGCGCGAGTCCGGGCGGCTGGTGGCCGAAGTCTTCGAACTGCTCGGCCGAAACGTGCAACCCGGCGTCACCCTCAAAGAGCTGGACAATCGGGTCGCGGCCCACCTCAAGCAGCGCGGGGCGCAGGCCCTGTACAAGGGCTATCGCGGCAACCCCGCCGACCACCCGCCCTTCCCCGGCGTGATCTGCGCCTCGGTAAATGAGGAGATCTGCCACGGCCTGCCGGATGGCCGGACCTTAAAAGAGGGCGACATCGTGGGCATAGACATCGGGTTGCGCTACGGCGATTATTGCGGCGACGCCTGCGTCACCTTTGCGGTGGGACAGATCTCCCCGCAGGCCGCGCGCTTGCTGGAGGTGACCCGCGAGTGCCTGCGGTTGGGCATCGAGGCCGCCCGCCCCGGCGGCTACCTGCACGACATCGGCGCCGCCATCCAGCGCTACGCCAACCGGCAGGGGTGCTCGGTGGTGCGCGAATGGGGCGGCCACGGCATCGGCAAGCAACTGCACGAGGAGCCTTCAGTGCCGCACGTGCGGGTGCGCGGGCGCGGCGTGCAACTGCGCCCCGGCATGGTCTTCACCATCGAGCCGATGATCAACGCCGGCCGGCCCGCCTGGCTGCTGCTGGACGACGGCTGGACCGTGATCACACAAGATGGCTCGCTTTCGGCCCAGTTCGAGCACACCATCGCCATCACCGCCCACGGCGCGGAAATCCTCACCCTGCCATAGCGCCTCCCCACCTGACACCTGACACCTGACACCTGACACCTCCTGCTCCCCAATCTCCAATCTCCAATCCCCAATCCCCCGCGAAGCGTCCCGCGAAGCGTCCAATCCCCAATCCCCCCTCCCATGCCCACCCTCGTGCTCGTCGAAAGCCCCACCAAAGCCAGGGCGCTGCGCAAGTACCTCGGCAGTGAGTACGTGGTGCGCGCCAGCATGGGCCATGTGCGCGACCTGCCTCCAAAGCAACTGGGGGTGGACGTGGAAGCCGGCTTCAAGCCCAGCTATCGCCTGCTGCCGAAGGCGCGCAAGACCCTGGCCTCCCTGCGCCAGGCGCTGGCCGGGTGCGAGACGCTGGTGCTGGCCACCGATCCCGACCGCGAGGGCGAGGCCATCGCGTGGCACGTGTTACAGGCCTGCCGCACGGAACTGAAAGGCAAGCGTGTGCTGCGCGCCCGCTTCCACGAGATCACGCCGGAGGCCGTGCGCGCCGCCATCGCCCAGCCCACCGAACTGGACCAGAATCTGGTGGACGCCCAGCAGGCGCGGCGCGTGTTGGATAGACTGGTGGGCTATCAGGTATCGCCGGTGCTATGGAAGGGCATCGCCGGCCCGAGCGGGCTGTCTGCCGGGCGGGTGCAGAGCGTGGCCCTGCGGCTGGTAGTGGAGCGCGACCGCGAGATCGAAGCCTTTGTGCCTCAGGAATACTGGACGCTGGAGGCCGAGCTTTCACGGGCAGGCGCGTCCGGCGCGGCGGCGGCCCACTTTCGCGCCCGGCTGTACCGCGTGGCCAGCAACAAGCCGGAGCTGAAGACCGAAGGCGAGGCCCGGGCCGTGGTGGAGGCCCTGACCGGCGCCGATTGGACGGTGGAGGACGTCAGTCAGGACCGGCGGGTCCGCAAACCTTACCCGCCTTACATCACCTCCAGCCTGCAACGTGACGCCTCGGTGCGGCTGCGCTGGTCGGCCAAAAGGGTAATGGAGGTGGCGCAGGAGCTTTACGAGGGCGTCAGCCTGCCCGGCGAGGGGCAGGTGGGCCTGATCACCTACATGCGCACCGACAGCACGCACGTCGCCCCGGAGGCGCAGGCCGCCGCCCGCGAGGTGATCGAACGCTTTTACGGCGCAGCCGCGCTGCCCGACGGCCCGCCAACCTACGCCAGCAAGGTCAAGAACGCGCAAGAGGCCCACGAAGCCATCCGCCCCACCCGCCCGGCGCGCCTGCCCAAAGAGATCCGCGCCGCGCTCAGCCAGGATCAAGACGCGCTCTACACCCTGATCTGGCGCCGCTTCCTCGCCAGCCAGATGAAGCCGGCGCTGTACAACGTCACCACCGTGACGATCGGCACCTCGCGAGCCGGTGCAGCGCTGCCCTACAGCTTTCGCGCCGTGGGGCGCCAACTGCTCGATCCCGGCTTTCTGCAAGTGTACGAGGTGCAAGAGGAAAGCGCCGGCGAGGACTCTGCCGAGAACAAGAGCCTGCCCCCGCTGGAGAAGGGCGACCCGCTGACCTGCCATCGCCTGCTGCCCGAACAACACTTCACCCAGCCCCCGCCGCACTTCACCGACGCGGCCCTGATTCAGGAGCTGGAGCGGCTGGGCATCGGCCGGCCCAGCACCTTTGCCGCCATCGTGGACACCCTCTTCCAGCGGGACTACGTGACCCGCGTTGAACGGGGCCTGCACGCCACCGAGCTGGGCCGCGTGGTGTGCGATTTTCTGCTGCGACATTTCGCCGACCTGTTCGAAGTGGGTTTCACCGCCCGCATGGAGGACCGCCTGGACAACATCGCCAGCGGCGAGGCGGGGTGGACGGCGGTGATGGCCGAGCTGTGGGGGCCGCTCTCCACGCAGGTGG
>CAYZNA010000105.1:0-1146 GCA_964478665.1 uncultured Anaerolineales bacterium | reverse complement strand
GGCCCAGGCGCAGGCCGCGGCCGCCGCCGCGCCCAGGGTGCGGGTCCCGGCGGGGGACCCGGCCGGGGGGCAGAGGACATCCGGGTGGCGGGGAGGCCGGTCGGGGCGGGGGAAAGGCCGCCGGGGGAGAGGAAAGTCGCCGGCAGGGGATCGGCAGTCCGCCGGGCCGCAGGCGCCCGCGCAACCGGCCGGCCAGACCTGCCCGGAGTGCGGTCGCCCGCTGGTGCAGCGTACCGGCAAGTACGGCCCGTTCACCGGCTGCAGCGGCTACCCGGCCTGCCGCTACATCGCCCGCAAGGGCTGACAGCGCTCGCGCTGGCCGTGGCGTTGGGCGGCCTGCCGGCGCCGGCCCGGCCGGCAGCAGGCGAATCTCAAAAAGCTTCGGCCACCACTTGCCGGTCACGAACAGCCGGTCCCCGGCCGGGTCGTAGGCAATGCCGTTGAGCACATCCACCCGCCCGGCGCGATCCTCGGCGCGCAGCAGGCCGGTCAGGTCAATCCAGCCCAGCACCTGGCCGCTGGACGGGTCAATCCGCGCGATGCGGTCGGTCTGCCACACATTGGCATAGATCTCCCCGCGCACGTACTCCAGCTCGTTCAGCCGCGTCACCGGCCGCTGCCGGTCGGTCACCCGCACCCGCCCGACCTCGGCAAAGCCCTGCGGGTCGAGGAAGTGCAGCGTCTCGGTGCCGTCGCTCATCACCAGCCGGCCCCCGTCGTAGGTCAGCCCCCAGCCCTCCCACGGGTAGCTGAACTGCCCCAGGCGCGCAAACGTGCGCCGGTCGTACACAAAGCCCACCCCGCTCTGCCACGTTAGCTGAACAATTCGCTGGCCCAGCACGGTCACACCCTCGCCAAAATACTGCTCCGGCAGCGATACGCTCTGCTCCACCGCGCCGGTCTCCAGCGCCACCCGCCGCAGCGTGGACTTGCCGTGCAGCCCGGTCCCCTCGTACAGCGCCCCATCGGCGTAGACCAGCCCCTCGGTAAAGGCGCCGGGGTCGTGAGGGTAGCTATGTACGATTTGAAAGCTGTACAGCGGAACCGAGCCAGGGGGAGCGGGGGAGGCGGATCTGCGCGTGGGGGCCGGTGCGCCGGGTAGGGGCGACCCGGTGGGTTGCCCGGATGGCGGGGAAGCGGTTCCCC
>CAYZNA010000104.1:8866-9944 GCA_964478665.1 uncultured Anaerolineales bacterium | reverse complement strand
TTTGCGGAGGGTTTTCTCGTCGAAGAGAGACATCTGTTTAAGGAAGAAGGAAGAAGGAAGGAGCAAGAAGGAAGAAGGTAAATCAAGCTTCCTGTTTTACTTCTTTCAACAATTCCTTGACAATCTCATCCGTCGTCACCCCCTCGGCCTGGCCCTCGAAGTTGAGCAGCAGGCGGTGACGCAGCGCGGCCGGGGCGACGGCGGCCACGTCCTCGAACGCCACGTTGAGCCGGCCGGCAAACAGCGCCGTGATCTTTGCGCCCAGGATGAGCGCCTGCGCGCCGCGCGGCGACGAGCCATAGCGGATGAACTGCTTGACCCTGGGCGGCGCGGAGGCCTGATCGGGGTGCGAGGCGACGACGAGCCGCGCCACAAAGTCTGCCACGTGCGAGGCCACGGGTATTTGCCGGGCGAGGCGGCCCATCGCCACCACCTGCGCGCCGCTCGCCACTTTGCCCGGCGCAGGCGCTTGCCGCCCGGTCGTGCGGGCGAGAATCTCCACCAGCTCGCCGGGGGAAGGGAAATCCACGTTGACCTTGAACAGGAAACGGTCGAGCTGTGCTTCCGGCAGGGGATAGGTCCCCTCCATCTCAATCGGATTCTGGGTCGCGAGGACGAAGAACGGTTCCTCCAGCGTGTAAGTGCGCTTGGCGACCGTCACCGCGTGTTCCTGCATGCCTTCCAGCAGGGCGGATTGGGTCTTGGGAGTGGCGCGGTTGATTTCGTCGGCGAGGACGAGGTTCGCAAAAATCGGGCCGGGCTGAAAGCGGAACTGGCGGCGGCCATCGCCCGCCTCCTCGAGGATGTCGGTGCCCACGATGTCGGCGGGCATCAGGTCGGGCGTGAACTGGATACGCGCGAATTGCAGTTCGAGGACTTCGGCCAGGGTCTTGATGAGCATGGTCTTGCCCAGGCCGGGCACGCCCTCCAGCAGCACGTGGCCGCCGGCGATGAGGCAGATGAGCACGTGGCGCACCACGTCCGCCTGTCCCACGATCACCTTGCCGACTTCGGCCTCGATGGCCGCGGCGATCTCACGGAATTGGGGGACTCCTACGGAGATTTCGTCGGATATCGT
>CAYZNA010000104.1:1537-8856 GCA_964478665.1 uncultured Anaerolineales bacterium | reverse complement strand
CGGCGGCAGGCATGGGGATGCCTGCCTACGGACCTTTAAGGCTCAAGCGAACTGAAGTATTGCTTTACCACGTCGCGCAGGTTGACAGGCACTTCACCGCTGTCTATGGCCGAATGCGCCGCATCGCTATACGCGCTATAGACCTCGTTATACGGCACCGTCACGCTGCCTGCCTCTTGGGGATTCGTCGGCCCTTCACCCACCACCTGGTCGCCGGGGTCGCCCGAACTGGGGAGGTCTACCTGCGTGCTCTCGCTGCTGCCGCCCATGTTATAGGGCGCATAGATGGGCTCGTAGGAACTCTCGCCACCGTTGCCAGGGCCGTTCCCCTGGCTGATGGGATCTGTGCCCGCCTCACCCCCCTGACCTTGACCACTGCCCTCGCCCCGGCCTGCGCCACCGCCCTGGCCCTGACCTTGACCTTGTCCCTGCCCCTGGCCTTGGCCTTGTCCCTGGCCTTGACCCTGGCCTTGCCCCTGGCCTTGACCTTGACCTTCTCCCTGACCCTGGCCTTGCCCTTGCCCCTGGCCTTGACCTTGTCCCTGGCCTTGACCTTGTCCCTGCCCCTGGCCTTGACCTTGCCCTTGACCCTGGCCCGGTTGGTTTCCAGCCTGGGCCACTGCACGTTGAGCCTGACTCACTTGCGCCGCCGCCTGGCTTGCCGCCTGCGCCTGCGCGGCCGCTTGCCCGGCCTGGGCCACAGATTGCGCCGCCTGTTGCAGCGCGGCTTGCGCGGCGGCGTTGTCGCCGCGCCGCAGCGCTTCGGCCGCGGCCTGCAATTGCGAGGCAAGTTGGGGGTTGGTATTCTGCAACTGTTGCGCGGTCTGTTCCAACTGATCGGCCAGGGCCTGACGTTCCGCCTCGGACAATTGCGAGGGGTCAATGTTCGCCAGCGCCTGCGCCGCGCCCTGCAGATCGCCGTTAGAGAGGGCATCGCCCACGGGCTTCGTGGTTGAGTTCTGGCTCAAGGTCTGCCCGGCTTGCTGCAGTGCGTCGGCCTGCGCCTGCGCGTCGGGATCGGCTTGCTGCTGCAACTGCTGTTGCGTCTGCGTAAGAATCTGGACGGCCTGCTCCTGCGTGAGGTCGCCGTTTTGCAGTTGCGCTTGCGCCTCTTCCAGCGGCCTGGTCAGCGCCTCCTTCTGGGCCTCTGTCAAATCAGGATTATTCTCGATCTGCTGCCGGATCGCCTCGATTTGCTGAATTTGTTGAGCGATGGCCTGCTGCACTGCCTGCCGCTGCGCGAGGATGGCCTGCTGGGGGTTGGGCAGATAGAGAGACGCCGCCAGGGCCGCCGCCACCGTGAGGAGCAAGAGGCCATCCCGCCGATCAAAGATGAACGGGAGGCCCGGTCGGGGGTCAGCCCCGCGCGCCGCCGCCGCCGCATCCGCCGCCTGATCGCGGATCAGCCACGCCGGAATCGAAGCGCGTGAAGCGGCCAGTTCGAGGGCGGTCGAGGTGCGTTCAGCCAAACCAAACAGGCGATCAAAGTAACGCGCGGCGGCGAGGCGGGGACGCGGCCAAAAGTAAGCCAGGGCCAGCGCGAGGGCGAAGCCTGCCAGGGCCGCACTGAGCGAGAGGCCGATCAACGCCGGGACAGACAGCACCGGCCACAAACGCGCCGCCAGCGAAACACCAAGCCCTACCGCCAACCCGCCGGTGAGACCGCGCACCGACCAGCGCAGCGCGTCGCGCAGCCGCAGCCGGACGAGCCAGTCTGAAAGGTGCTCTTCGATCTCGCGGTGATAGGCATTCGTCGGCATGGCAGTTTGCTATCCTTCATAGAACGCGTTGGATAAAGATCAAACGTTCAAGGCAGCCCTAATGTTCCGCTTGTTTGACTCTCCAGATGAGTCTTCCGAGCACCAGCGTGCGGCCCGCGCATGCGCCCACGCAGTTCTTTGAGCACTACCGGGTTGCGCGTGATCCGCATCACTAACGATCCGCGCGCCGGATCACCTGGATGCTGATCAAAACTAACACGGCGCCCAGGATCAGGCAGAACCCGACAAACGGCAGCCAGGGAGACACCAGCGGGAAATTGATAGTGGCGCCACTGCTCGTGTAGAGCGGGAGCGTAGAGGAAAACGTGGAGTGATAGCTAATCAAGATCGACTCGGTGGCGATAGCGGTGGCAATCGGGTTGGTGGACACCAATACCCCAAAGGTGTAGAGGAGGGTGGCTTGCACGACCAGCGGGGGAGTAGAACTGTAACTGAAAAAGCCGATGAGGGGCAAGAGGGCCAGCATCAAAATCGGCAGCCCCAGGGTGGTCAGCAGCGCAAAGGCATAGGTGAGGACAGTGGCCCCTAGCGTGCGGCGCATGAGGGAAGAGAAAAAGAGGCCCGCGGCGCCGAAGAGAAAAGCCGTGGCAATCAGCATGACCGTGGCGATGACCACTTCTTCCGGCGCGACGCCGCCGAGCAGAAACGCCAGGCTTTGCAGCGGGAGCGCGGCCACGAGCAGCAGCAGGATGAACGACAACGCGGCCGTGAGCTTGCCGAAGATCAACGCGCGCGCCGAGAGCAGCGTGGTGCGCAGCAGGTCATAGGTCTGCCGCTCACGCTCGCCGCTGATCGCGCCCACGGTGAAGGCCGGGGTAATGAAGCACACCAGCAGCAGCTCGAGGCCGACCACACCTCCGAAGACAAATTTCCCGAGCAGTTGGCGTTCGAAGCCGCTGTAGGGACTATTGGAGGAGGTGACGTAGGCCGTGTACAGCAAGGTGACAAAACCGCTCATCGCTAACACATGCACAGAGAGCACGACAAAGGCTCTGGCCCCGCGCATACGCCCGCGGAGTTCTTTGAGCACCACCGGGTTGCGGGTGAGGTGCTCACGCAGGGTGCGCGCCGGTTTAGACTGAGTATTCACGAAACGATCCCCTTGGTCACGCGCATAAACACCTCTTCTACGTCGTGCACAGACTCGGTAAAATGCAGCACCGGCAGGCCGCGGCTGACCAGATCCCGCAGGAGGGCGCTCACCCCTTCGTCGTCGCCCATGAAGTCCACTTCCAGGGAGATAAGCCCGTCGCCGTTCCCGTTAGCGCCCTCGGCCGGCATCCGCACCTCGACCACTCCCTCGCGCCCCGCTTCGCGCAGCGCCAAACGGGCCTCGTCTGCCCGGCCCAGCAGGGTGATCTGCAGACGGCGATGCGGCATCAGCCGGCGCTGCATCTCCGCCAGGCTACCCTGCGCCACCAGCCGCCCGGCCTCCACGATGCCCACCTGCGTGCAGATCTCGGCCACGTCGGCCAGGATATGCGTGGAGAAGAATACGGTCTTGCCCATGCGGCTGAGTTCCATCAGCAACTCGCGGATTTCGATGCGGGCGCGTGGGTCGAGGCCGGAAGCGGGTTCGTCGAGGATTAACACCTGCGGGTCGTGGGCCAGGGTGCGAGCCAGGCACAGGCGCTGCTTCATCCCGCGCGAAAGACTATCCACCTGGTCGTCGCGCCGGTGGCTGAGGTCCACGAGTTCCAGAAGGTTGTCAATCAGCCCGGCGCGAGTGGCCTCCGGGATCTCGTAGCAGGCCCCAAAGAAGTCCAGGTATTCCCAGACCTTCATGTCGTCATACACGCCGAAGAAGTCCGGCATGTAACCGATCGCCCGGCGCACGGCGCGCGGGTCGCGCGTGACCGAAGCGCCGGCCACCCAGGCCTCGCCAGAGGTGGGCTGCAGCAAGGTGGTGAGCATCCGCATGGTCGTGGTCTTGCCCGCGCCATTGGGGCCTACGAACCCGTAAATCGCCCCTTGCTCCACGCTGAGGGAGAGATCGCTGACGGCCATGAGTTTGCCGTAGCGCTTGGTGAGGTTCCTGGTCTCGATGATGGTTGTCATGCGTTTAGCGGTCCACGACCAGCGTAAAATCGAGCGTCTCCAGATTCAATTGCGATGAAGCGCCTGGAAGCGCCACTCGCACTTGAATCTCACCCCCAGGCCCTACCAAGCGAGCCGGAGCCTCAATCTCGTTGTCCCCCCACATCAAGGCCGGCTGGGAAACCCACGTATTCTCGGTGAAATCCCACAGGTCAATCAGCACCCCCGCCGGGCCGGTCACCCCGTAGCTGGAGAGATGCAGGGTTAGTTGCCGCGCCTGACTGAACAGCAGCAACTGAGCGGGCATAAACCGCAGGGCATAATAATTATTGGCGCCTGGGTAAAGATACATATCGTAAGGCGAGGGCGATCCCGTCTGGCCGGGATCCAGCACCGCCCAGGTCATCAAACCCGGAGGCACGGTCAGCGTCTGCTCGCCCAGGTTAAGCGTCGGGCGCAGGGAAATCATATACAGGGTGGAGTCCAGCGTGCTATAACCGTGGTTGTCCACCCGCGCCGAAACCGGCGCCGCGGAAGTCCAGCCGGCCAGATACACCCCATTGCCGCGCCCCATCCCACCATAGGTATCCATGGCCGTCGTGAGCAGCGAGTAGCGTCGGAATGCATTCCGGTCATTGTAATAGTTGGTATTGCCCAGAATGTCATCCACCGTCGTATCGTAAGCGTTCGGAGGCGCGTAAGGCGCTGGCGTGCCGGCCGCCCGCGTAGCGTGGAGCAGGGCCGGTGTAACAATATTTACAGGGGCCTGGGTCGCTCGCGAGGCGGGCAGAAGTATAGACACGTTCTGGGTTTGGCCGGGCCTGAGATCGCCCAGGCGCTGGACGCCGCCCGGCCCCCCGGGAGCGAGCAGCACCACATCGGTCAAGGTGAGATCGCTCAGGTTGGTCACCGTCCCGGTCAGACGTATGGCGTTATGGCTGACTTCCAATGCCAGCTGGGATTCGAAACGCGGCGCCGGCATCTGTCCCTGCGCCACAAATGCTTCGACCCCGCCCACGTCGGAGAGCAAGTTTTTAAGGGAGGTGCTATCCCCCTGCTCCACAATGATCGAACGGGGCGCGCTGGTATACGAGCTGGCGGACGGGAGAGGGCGCGCCAAAAAACCAGGGGCGAACTGCACATCATAGGACGTGCGGCGCGGCGAGAACAATCCGACAAGTTGGTCCACCTGCGCCCGATCGGAGTCCGTCCAGACCTGCACCAGGGTGAGTTGATGCAGGGTGGCCCGCGTGCCGCGGAGTTGATAGCCCGAGAGATAAGTCGCCGCGCTGAAAAACACCACAATGCCGGGGATAGTCAGCCAGGCCAGTTCGCGGCGTCGCAGCCGCTTCAGAACCAAATAGTTTAGCGGCCCAATCACGACGAGATAGATGAAGAGAAAGCCGCAAATCTGAAAGGTGGAGGGCAGTTGCAGGGTGGGCAGCGCATTGATCGCTTGCTCGGCCGAAGACCAGTTGCGGAAGCCGCCCGCCCAGGTAGGGCGATCGGGTGGCACGGCGAGGAGGTTGCGGAAGAGGCCTTCGAAACCATCCCAACCTCTCAGCGGCGCGAAGGCCGGATCGGCGGCGAGGAAAGTCACCTGCCCGAACCCCGAGCGCCGTGAAACGATCAAGGGCGCGCTATCCGCAGAGGCGATGGTCACGGCGTCGGCGGCGAGCGTGCCTTGAGCAATCACCGCGCTCCCCTCCGGCGCGGCGGCGGCCGAGAAGGCCGCCAGGCGCTCGAGCCCGCTCAGGATCTGCGTGCCCGAAGGCAGCAGGGGGAGCAGGTCACCCAACCCCGGCCGTCTTCTGCCAGGCGGGGCCCCCAGCCACAACCAAACGCCCGCCGTTGGCGACCCACCCGGCGAGGGCGGCGCGTTGTTCAGGCGTGAAGACCCCCGTATCTACATCGGAAATCACCAGCACGTCGAGAGCCTGCCACCCCTTTACGACCGGCGGCAGATCGCCTGGCTCAAGCTGCGCGACAAAGGCCGAGCCGTTGACGGGGTCCACATCGGCCAGCCCATTGAAGGCGGAGGGGGAACCGGCAAGAACGCCATAGAGAAGGTCTGTCGCCCCCGCCTGCGCCAGGCGCAATGTCGCGGAGGCCACGATCCTGTTCTTCTCCACCAGTGTGACCTTCAGGTTGCTGACCACTCCTTCGGGAGCAATGTAGATGAAGATTTCACGCCGGGATTGCGTGGGAAGATCCACCGCGCGGGTGAAGATCGTCTCGGAATTGCCGTAGTCGCGCGGCGAGGAAATGCGGAGGGCGCCGCTCACGTCCGGGCCATCGTTTGAAACGGTGATGCGCACCGGCATCCACACTTGATCTTTGTAGTAGCCATCAAACCCGGCCCGGGCGATGAGTGTGACCCCCGGCGCGGTCTGGGCGCTCAACGCATCCGGTTCGCGCGTCCGGGCATCTGAAGAGGCCTCGGCAGGGCTGGCCCCCTGCGCTTCGTTATAGGGATGCTCCGCGAAGACCGCATCGGTCAGCATCGCGCTGAGCAGCCACGCCAGCAAGCCTCCGCGAAGACACACGACGATTCTCACAGATCAACCTCTGTCAGCTAATGCGCATTCCCCGATGGGATAAATAGCCTTTGCCGAAGAGACGCACCAATCACGCGTTCAGTTCCGATAAGTTTGTACCATGCAGGGATGTTTCCGTCAAACACAAAGCATGGTACTTATTTACCAGTCTCACCTTCGTGCTGAGGTTGGCCCCCCTCTGACGGCACGGCCGTGAGGCTGAGCGCACTTCCGTGTTCCAGTCCAGCGCGGCGCTACCAGCCCATTTCAACTTCCGCGGCGCTGTTCACTGCAAACCGGGGCGAATAGACGCCTTGCCCCAAATCCCTTACGGGCAGCGGCTGGCCTTCGACCTGCGCGTCGCCAGGCCTGGCCGGCAAGGACAGGCGCAGTTCACCCTCATCGGCGCGGCCCACGTCAACCTTGAGCCGAAGGGTATTCGCTGAGGCCTGCCAGGCGCGAATCTCGCGGCCTTGAGAAAAATGGAAGGAGGAGGCGACGAGGGCCGGGCCAGCCGCCGCTTTGCGAATCGCGACGAGGTGCGCGCCGTGGGGAGGCATAGCGGCGAACTTCAGCGGTTCGCCCTTCTCCAGAGTCCAATGCCGGCCCTCCCAAAAATCTGAAACAAAATACGCCTGGCCAGGGTCGAGGCCGAGGACAGACAAGTCAAAGGCGCGGTCGCGCGGCCGGTCCTGCCAATTGAAGATACCCGCCACCAGCCAGTCACTGGGCGCGCTCGCCCCGCGGAGCGGGAGGCTGAGGATATCCGGCATGTCGGTCTCCATCCAGTTCCGGGCGCGAGCGCTCACACCCAGCACCGGCATCAGCGACGCAATGTAACGATACCGCTTGGGATTCAGCCGGGTCATGTCGTCGGAGACCAGAAACATCCCCCCGGACAGCGCGACGACCGTCGCCAGGCTGCGGACTTCCACTTCGCTCAACCGGGTGTCGTGATCGCGCA
>CAYZNA010000104.1:0-1527 GCA_964478665.1 uncultured Anaerolineales bacterium | reverse complement strand
CGCGCACCAGCAAACAATCGGGATCGTTGAGCCACCAACGGCGGTGCAGCGGCGCGCGGTTGATCGTATTCCGAATCGCGCTGCGCACGCAGGGAAAATCCATTTCGTGCCGGATGAGTTGCGAGATCATCGGCGTGAACAGTTCCGGCTTCCAGCTGGGGGAGACATCCGTGCTAATGCGCATCCCGTCCACCAATCCGATGGCTGAACCGAGAGGACAGCCACAGCCGAGAAGAAATGCCTCTGGCCCGGCCGCCTCCCGGATATCCTTCAGAGCGAGGCGCATGGCCTGGGCGCGCGTGAGCGCCGGATCGTAACGTCGAGCAGGCAGAGCCGCGGCGTAGAGAAAATCCAGCTTGAGATAGGGGAAGCCCCATTCGCGCACGGCGGTCGCAATTAGACGCCGGGTGTGCTCGCGCACACCGGGATGCGTGGGGTCGAGGCCATAGCACCACTTGAACCAATTGTAGCCGGCGTTCGCCGGGCGGCCGTTCGCCGAGCGCAAAAACCAATCGGGATGCTCGCGGATCAACTTCGCATCGGATCGAGCCATGAAGGGGGCCAGCCATAGGCCAGGCGTGTGTCCCTGCGCGCGGATGCGCTCTGCCAGCCGCTTCAAGCCATGAGGAAATTTGGCGTTCGTTTCAAACCAATCGCCCACTTGAGCCTGATACCCGTCGTCCAACTGCACAAAGTCCAGGGGCAGGCGCGGTCGTTCTCTGACAATCGCTTCGAGATTACCGATGAGGTCTTGTTCTGTCACCTGGTCGAAATAGTGATACCAGGAACACCAGCCGACCGGGGTGTGCTGTGGAACGCGCGCCCCATTCTCACGCGCCACGGCCTCGACATATTCAGTCAGCGGGTCAAAGTCATCCAGCGCGATAAACTGAAGATAGGCCCAGTCAGTCGCGCGCTCCCCGCCGGGAGGTAGTGTGACCCCATCGCACTGCGCGGTGAGCCGCAGCGAGGGCGCAAACCGGTCGAGCAGGACTTCGGCCACGCCGAATTGCTCCCGTTGGGAGACGAACCCCATCACTACGCCGGCGCCGTGGTCCCGGTCGCCCAGCACCCCGAACATATCACTGGAGAAGTGCCCGCGCCGCTCCACGCTCGGCGTGATGAGGTTGAGGTGTTTGGGATCGCCAAGCGGCCCGAAGATAGACGAGGGCTGGCGCATGTGCGCCTGGAGCGCGCCCGCAAAACTCCACGACTGGTAACCGTTGGAGAAAAAGGCGAGGCGGCCCGGCGAGGGATGCAGCCGCAGGGCGCCAGTGGGGCGGTCGGGGGGCGTCGTCTCGAGGCCTAAGAACGCGGCCACTTGGGAAAACCCGGCCGATCGTCCGGTTCCTGGCCCAAAGCGCGGGCCGACGACGGCCAGGTCAATTGCATCTAACCGGAGGGGTTGTTCGCCCTCATTGCACGCGATGGCGCGCCACAGGAGGAACGGGCTATCCTCTGGCAGCGCAAATTCCAACCCCCACTCCAATCCCTGCTTGCGCGCCGTCGCTAAATTGTGCGACAGGG
>CAYZNA010000103.1:7198-9986 GCA_964478665.1 uncultured Anaerolineales bacterium | reverse complement strand
TCAGCATCAGCACTTCGGCCAGCTCCAGCCGCTCCAGCGGCGGCAGGCAGTAGTGGTATTCG
This sequence comes from uncultured Anaerolineales bacterium, assembly GCA_964478665.1. Classification (GTDB taxonomy): domain Bacteria; phylum Chloroflexota; class Anaerolineae; order Anaerolineales; family CAYZNA01; genus CAYZNA01. The sequence goes on along the minus strand of CAYZNA010000103.1, from coordinate 9,924 downwards.
CAGCGCACCGGCCCGGCGGTGTTGAAGAAGCGCATGGGGAGATTATACCCCCTTCCGCGCGCGAACGAGGCGCAAGTGGTACTCGCCTGATGATGGTCAACGCTCGGCTGAGGTCCACGCCGGGCGCGCTGTTGGTGATGGAGATGTGCAAAGCCGGGTCAAACGCCCGGCCTATACCTCCTGCAACCCGTTCGCCACCCGCCCCCACTCCTCCAGCGAAAGCGTCTCGGCCCGGCGGCGCGGATCCACCCCGGCGACCTCCAGCGCGGCGGCTGCCCCGGCCGGTGATAGCCCCAACCCGGCGCTCAGGCTGTTGCGCAGTTGCTTGCGCCGCTGGCTGAACCCGGCCTTGACGGCCCGAAAGAAGGCCCCGGTCGAGATCCCGCCCACCGCCGGGCAGTCGTACAGGTCCACCCGCACTACCGCCGAGTCCACCTCCGGGCGGGGGAAGAAGGCCCCGGCCGGGATGTGGGCCACAATCCGCGGCTGCCCGTAGTATTGCACACTGACTGCCAGCAGGCTCATCTGGCCTGGTCCCGCGCAGATGCGCTCCGCTACCTCCTGCTGTACGGTGAGCGCCAGCAGCGCCGGACGGGCGGCCGCCTCCAGCAGGTGGCGCAGCAGCGCGGAGGTGATGTTATACGGGATGTTGGCCACCACTTTGTAGCCGTCGCCTCCCATCAATTCCGCCGGGTCCAGCGCCAGAATGTCGCCCTGCACCACGCGCACGTTCTCGAACGGCGCCAGCACCTGCTCCAGCGCCGGGATCAGCCTCCCATCCACCTCCACCGCCACCACCCGCCCGGCCTCCCACGCCAGGCGACGGGTCAGGCTACCCACCCCCGGCCCCACCTCCAGCACGCTATCGGCCAGGGTCAGATCGGCGGCGGCGGTGATTTTGCCCAGCAGGTTGTCGTCAGCAAGAAAGTTCTGCCCCCGGCCTCTGTTTGGGCGGATGCCAAACTGCCGCAGAACGGCGCCCAGGTCAAAAGGCGGTATCGGGCGCTGGCGGGTGAACATTGGTGGCGGCGCTCTCCACTTACCACTTACCAATTACTGGTAATTGGCAAGTGGTAAGTGGTAACCGTTCACTGGTGTCTGGTCACTGCGGCCACAGCCAGACGATCTTTTCCGGCGAGGGCGGCGGGGCGAGGAAGTACACGGTGACCTTGCGGTTCCAGCCGCGATAGCTGAGGTCGTCGTAGCCCAGATCAATCATCTTGCCGTGGATGCCGCTGCCGGTGTCCTCGGCACTCACGAAACCGTAGCCGGGCACGTACATCTGCGTGCCGAGCGGAACCAGGTTGAGGTCCACCGCCGCCATGCCCACAGTGAGCGTTTTGCCGCTGCGGGTGCGCCCGTACCACGGCGCATCGGGCGACGTGCCGGAGCGGGCAGGGGAATACGAGGTGGCGTAGAAAGTGGCCGAGCGCCAGTATTGCAGCGGGCCATCCGGGGTGTCCACGGTGCGGATCGCGATTTTGGTGCCGTAGCCGATGATCTCCGGGGTAGCGAGGCGGGCGGTCCACTCGGATTCCAGCGTGCGCCCGGTCTCCACGCCGTTCTCCAGCCGCACCCGGAAACGCCGGGCAGTGACGCCGTACATGCCCGGCTGGAGCAAAGTACGCTGATCCAGTTCCACCTCCGGCGTGGGTTGATACAGGGATTCGAACCTGAACGGCTCTTCCTCGATCACGAAGCGTTGCTCCACCCGCACCACGCGCACCAGCCCATCGGCCGGCAGGGGTTGATCCGCCGCCGGCAGGGTGTAATCCTCCCCGACCAGCGCCACACCCAGATCCTCCAGCACGGCCCCGACCGTCTGGCGGGCGGTCCGGGTGTGGATCTCGCGGCCATCCAGGGAAACGGTCACGGGGGCGGCCGGGCGCAGGGTGATGGTCAGGCCGGGGGTGAGCGGGGCGTCGAGGGCGGGGGAGACCTCGTCCCCCAGCCGGATGGGGTACGCTTGCTCCCAGAGGGCCTCTCCCACGGTGGTTGCGGTGGTGGTGAAGGTGGTGGAGACGGCGGCGGAGACCGTCACCGTGATCGGGCGCAACAGGGTAAGGCTATGGGGCGGGCCGTTGAGCGGAGAGTCGTCGGGGGCGACTTGCACCCCGTCGGCCAGTAGCCGATCGCCGGGAGCGGGTTGCACGCCGGCGGCGAGCAGAATCTGGGCCGGGGAAGCCCCCCAGGTGCGGACCACGTGGGCACCATCCGGGGTCTGCAGGAAGACCGCCGGGGCGCCGCGATAGATGATCTCCAGCCCGGCCTGCAGCGGGGTCTCGGGGGGCGGGTCAATCTGGTCGCCGGGAACCGGATCCAGGCCGGCGGCGCGCAGGGCGCCGGTCACCGTGCGGGCATGGGTGAACACCTGCTGGCCGTTGACCAGCACGGCGCGCTGCGTGCCCAGGTACAGACTGGCGCCGCCAGCCAGCAGCAGCAGAGGGATGAGAATGGCAACGAGGCGTTTCATCGGCCCACGCGCTAGAAAGAAAACGCCCGGACAGGCTACCGGCGGCGCCCGAGAGGCACTCCTTATCGCTGCTTCCTTCCGGACCTGACGAGGTTCGAAGGCTCCCGCCGCGCCGGACCCGTCCGGGCGAGGGGCAGGATAGCAGGGGTCGGGGCAGTTGTCAATGGGCCGGGGCGGCGGGGCCGGGTTGAGGAAGCTCCCGAAAAACGAGGTGCGCGTGGGGCGTACGCCCCACGCGCACCTCGTTTTTCGG
>CAYZNA010000103.1:0-7188 GCA_964478665.1 uncultured Anaerolineales bacterium | reverse complement strand
AGGAGTGTTTGGAGGAATACGGAACGGCGGGGAGTATAGGATTGGAGGGGGCGGGAGTCAAACGGGAAAACGGCATTCGTTTATTCGCTTCGTATTCGTTGACCGAAGCATCTCCACCCCAAACAAAAGGCCGACCGCGATCTGCCATTCGCAATCAGCCATCTGCCACGAGGCGGAGAGGGTGGGATTCGAACCCACGAGGCTCATCACCTACGGACTTTCCAGGTCCGCGCCCTAGGCCAGACTAGGCGACCTCTCCGGGTCAGGCCAGATTATACCATGCCGCCCCTACGGGCTACGGGCCAGGGAACATAGATTCTGCGGCTGCCGGCGCATAGCGCCTCACCAGCTCAGAGGAGAGCGCCCCCTCGCGGCAGATTTCGGCGTACAGGTCGGCGCCGGGGCGCTTGCGACGCTCGCCAGTCTCAAGGTCCAGTTCCCACAGGCCAAAGCGCTGGCTCCAGCCGCGCTCCCACTCAAAGTTGTCCACCAGTGTCCAGTACAGGTAGCCCAGCACCCCCCAGTTGAAGTTCACCGCCCGCCACACTTCGCGCAAGTGCTCCACAAGGTAACGCGGGCGCAAAGCGTCGGCCTGATCGCAGATGCCGTTTTCGGTGATATAAATCGGCTTGCCGTAGCGGTGGGCGCGCTTCAGGAAGTGGAACAAAGTGGCCGGCGCCAGGGCCATGTGCCCGGTTTCGCTCATGATGTCGTCGGGGTGAAAGAAGCGCCGGCCAAAGGCTTCCAGCGGCCGGCGCGGATCGAAGGCCACCAGATTGCGGCTGTAGTAGTTCAGGCCAAACCAATCGAAGGCACCCTTCACTTCCGGCAGGCTGACCGAGCCAACCGATTTCATCATCCGGCCAGTGTGCAGGGCCTCCGGCCAGACGTTGTTAAAGAGCCGGTCCTGCTGGGCGGCGGCCCACACGTCAAACCGGGAATCGGGGTGAGCAGGTTCAAAGCCCCAATAGGAGTGCGCCCACCCCACGCTGGCCTGTGGCTGCGCGGCTTTGATTGCCCGATAGGCCAGGGCGTGCCCGCGCAGCAAGTTGGCGCAGGCGCGAAAGGCCAGGTTCATATCCCGCTTGCCAGGCGGGAAGACGCCGCTGATGTAGCCCATGGTGACGTACACGTTTGGCTCGTTGATGGTGCACCACAGGTCCACCTCATCGCCGAGGGCCTTCACCACTTTGCGCACGAAACGCTCGAACAGACGCGGGGTCTCGTCGTTCTGCCAGCCGCCCTTTTCGGCCAGCCACTGCGGGTCGCTGAAGTGGTGCAGTGTAACCATGGGGGTCAGGCCGCGCGCGCGCAGGGCGCCAATCCACTCCCGGTAGTGGGCCAGGGCGTCCTCGTCCCAGAAGGCCGGGTCGGGTTCGATGCGCGACCACTCCACGCTCAGCCGGTGCATGTTCTGGTGCGAGGCCGCCATACGGTCGAAGTCTTCCACTGCCCGGCCAGCCCACCAATTGCAAGAGACGGCAGCGCTATCCCCGGCGCGCACATGGCCGGCCTGCTCCCACGCCCACCAGGTGCTGTTTTGATTATCGCCCTCCACTTGATAGGCAGCGGTGGCTGTGCCCCAATGAAAGTTCCGTGGAAAGGTGAAAGTTGCCTCAACCATGATGCGGTTGTCCTCTCAGCAATCATAAAAGAATAAGTTCCGTCAAGACCCTGAGGGTCTTCGAGACCCTCAGGGTCTGAAACCGGGAAGTTATACTTTTACAGGCCCTCAGCGCCCTCTTGCGCCGCATCTCGCTCAATACAAGCGCAACATGGGGACTAATTTATCATGCAGGGCGGGGAAACCCCTATTTCGTTAGAATTCGGTTTGTGCCATAATGTAGCAGGGAGGCGAGTACTCGGGGAAGGGGCGAGTGGGGGGAGGCCTATCTTTGTTAGCGGGCCGGCAGCATGGCCTGTCCGGTGAACTGGCGCAAGCCGGTATCGCGGAAGCCCACCGCTTCGGCCAGACGAATAGAAGCGGAGTTGGCTTCCTCGACCACATAGAGCAGTCTGACGCGCTCTCTTAACAAAACTCCGGCCAATGCCGATACCACGCTCCTGCCCCAACCCCGGCCGCGAACGGCCGGTTCGGTGTGGACGTACACCTCGGCAAAGTCGGGGGAGCGCCAGTTCAGTCCGGCGGCGGCGCGAGTCTGGCCGGCGGACTGGATCTCGTAGCGCGGCGACCCATCGGGAGCGGCGCTGCCGGGGAGCTGCAGATTGACAAGCGGCTGATAATAGGCCGGGGAAAGCTCGTAGATGCACACCATGGCCGCGTCGGCGACCTGCAGATGCTTGTTGATCCACCCGGCCAGCGCCTCCGGCACCGCAAAGATCACCGGTTGACCGGGCCGTAACCCGCGCTGAAACAGGCCGCTGGCGGCGGCCTCGTCCATCGCCCGGTAGGTCATAAGGGGCCGGAACAGGTCTGCCCCGGTGCGGGCGCGCAGCAGAAAACCTGCCTCGCCGGCCACAATTTCGGTGCGACCGGGGTCATAGTGCAGCGCGTAATAACCTGCCAGAGCGTCCGCCGGCGAGTGCAGGTTCAGGCATTGACGCGCGGCTTCGCGGAGGGAGAGCGCAGGGGGAGGCATGCGCGAGAGTATAACACAGCAGCAAAGGGTCATGCGTATGAAGACCTCCTCCCATCTCTTCCGTCCGGTTGCGATGACCATGCTCGCGGCGCTCTTGCTGGCCGCGTGCGGGACCGGCGGACCATCTCAGGGTCAGGGCACCGGTTCGGACACGGCCCGGACCGCGCCGACTTTGCCGCCGGCGCTGAATGCAGAGTTCGAGGTGGCGTCCGTGTTCGCGGAGTTCTACTACGCCCACGGCGGCTGGCAGGTGTTCGGCGCCCCGATCAGCGACCTCATTGAAGAGAACGGTGTCCAGATGCAGTATTTCCCTGCTGTACGCCTGGACCACTACCCGGAGAACCCGCCCGGCAGCCGGGTGGTGCTCGGTCAGTTGGGTGTGGCGCTGAGATTCCGGGAGGCGCCCACGCCGCGGCCGTTGGACCGGACGTTGCGCTATTTTGAGCGCAGCGGCCATACTCTGTATCCCGACTTCGCCCCGCTCTTCGACCAGCTCGGCGGCGAGAGCTTCTTCGGCCTGCCGATCAGCGAGGCGCGCCCGGACGGCAATCTGCTGGTGCAGGTGTTCGAGCGCGCCGCGATCGCGCGCAAGCTGAGCGATCCCCCCGGCAAGGACGTTCGACTGGCCGCCCTGGGATACGCAGCCATGTCCCGGGAGAACATGGGCGCCGGCGGGCGGGGCAGCGCCGCCGTGCGCGTCAGCCTGCCGCCTGTGGTCGCACAGCAGCCCTTTGCCTCGTTTCTGGAGAACGTGGCCTACGGCAGCGTGCTCGGCTGGCCGCTCTACGAGCCGTATGAGCAGGACGGCCAACTGCGCCAGATCTACGAAAAGGGCGTGATGGTGGCCAATCCAACCGCGCCCGGCGGCGCGCGCCTGCTGCCGCTGGGGCTGGAACACCGCCGGCCCGCGCCGCCGGTCCCGCCGGCCGCCACGCCGGGCGGGCTGTACTTCCCGGAGACCGGCCACAACGTGCAGAACGCCTTCGCGGTCTTCTATCAGGCTCACGGCGGACGGGCGGTGTTTGGCCCGCCGATTACGGAGGACCTGCTGGAGGGCGATCTGCTGGTTCAGTACTTTGAAAACGTGCGCATGGAATGGCATTTCGGGCTGCTAGAACTGGCGGCCATCCAGTTGGCGTCTTATGGCCGGGAGCTTCCGCCACCGACGGCTTCCCGACAACCGGTCACGCCAACGCCCACCGCTTCCCCCGTGCCCACCCTTCCCACAGGCCCTGACTCTGGCGCCCTCTCTATGCAGGCCTGGGTAGATTGGTCCATCCTTGCCATCGGCTCGCCCCAGACCGTGCACGCGCTGGTCAAGACCGCCGACGGGCGGCCGGTGGCCGGCGCCAGCGTTATCTTGAGCGTGGCCTTCACCGCCGCGCGGATCACCCTGGTTCTGCCGGATACCAACGCGCACGGTCAGACCCAGCAGACGTTCAGCGTGGAACCGGCCGTCCCCGGCGAGTTTGTGGTGTATGAGGTGGCAGCCACCATGCCCCGGCATTCAGCGGTCTATTTGAAGGACAGTTTTCTGCTCTGGTACGGCGCCTTGCCCGGTCAATAGCCGCGCTTGCACTCCCGCCCCGGCGGCGACCCGCAGCAAAAACGGCGGTCGCCGCCTTTTTCATTCCACCCCACTCAGGGCTGCGCTTCCGCCAATAGTTGGAAGCGCGCCGCCTCCCCGCTGAGCGCGCTGGCCTGCAATTCAAAGGTCAGCACCTGCCCGGGCGGCAGAGCCTCCGGCGCGCTCCACTCGCGCAGGCCGACGATCTGGCCGGCGGCGTTATACAGCACCAGCGCCACCTTCACCCGCTGCGCCACCCGTTCCCCCGCCAGCATGACCTCCCCGCGCACCGTGCGCCGGGCGCCCGTCCCTTCCGCGCCAGTCCGGGTTAACAGAACTGGCAGGTAGCGCGTCTCCGCGTCGGGCGTGCCGGAGGCCGTGAGCAATTGCACCCCGGCCCCACGCACCGGACCGGCGCCGGGCGGGAAGAACGCCGCCAGCGGCACGGCCTCCCCGGGCCAGATCAGGTTAAGCGGCGAATAGGCCACCTGGGTGGTCAACGCCTGGCCGTCCTGCCCTACCAGCGTAACCAGCGCGGTGGGGTTCTCCGCCGGCAACGACCCATCGTTGCGCGCCTCCAGAAAACACCAGCGGCTGCCCACCGGGGTCTCAAAACAGGCCACAGCGCCCAGCGCCAGCGGCATGGGGGTGGGCGCGCCCCCGGCTTGTTGCTCGCTCGGGGCCGGGAGCACCAGCGCCTGACCGGGTTGCAGGAATTGGGGCTGCACCTGGGGATTAAGCGCACGCAGCTCATCCAGGTCCACCCCCAGCCGCACGGCAATGCCTATCAGGGTATCCCCTTCTTGCACCACGTACACCCGCGGCGTGGGGGTGGGGCCGGCCGTGGGCAGTGGCAGCACCGTGGCCGGCGCCGGCGCCGGCGTGGGGGCAACGGTGGGCGCCGGCAAAAAAGTGAAGGGGGCCGTGGCCGGCGGCGGGGGCGGAGGCGCAGTGGCCGTCTGGCAGCCCGCCAGCGCCAGCGCCGCCAGCAAACAGAAGGAGTGTCTCTTGCGCATTGCTGGCAGCGATTATACCCGGACACCGGCCGCCCGTCTCGCAGGCCCCGTGGCCCCAACTTGTGTGTTGTCCTTTCCGGTGCTACACTCTCGTCACCCGCCGCGAAGGTGGAGACCACATGGCAGACGATGTAATGTTACAGCAGGCTATCTCGGCTGCGCGCCAGGGCGACCACGCCCGCGCCCGCGATCTGCTCACGCGCCTGCTGCGCGCCGATCAGCGCAACCCCGATTACTGGCTGTGGATGAGCGCGGTGGTGGAAACCGAGCGCGAGCAAATCTACTGCCTGCAATCTCTGCTCAAGCTGGACCCCGCCCACCCCGCCGCCCGCCGGGGCCTGATCCTGTTGGGCGCGCTGCCGCCGGAACCCGAGGCCGAACCGGCCACGCCAGACCTGCTCGCTCCTGCGCCGGCCGCGCCCCCCCGGCGCAAGCGCCGCCCTGCCGCCGAATGGTGGTCCATCCGGCGCAACCGCGAACGAACCATTATCGCCGGCGTCGCGCTGTTGGTCATCCCGACCGCGATTCTGGTCGTGCTGCAGTACGTGGTCCCCGGCTTACGGCGCGGGCAGGGAGGGATCGCGGCCCGGCCAGGCGGCGCCAGCCCCACCCAGGCGCCCTCCGCCACGGCCAGCCTCACCCCAGACCCCACCCTGTCCCCCACCCCGACCGCCATCCCACCCAGCGCTACCCCGGCCAATCCGGCAGCGACCCCGCTGGCAGTCCGGCTGGGCATCACCCAGACTCCCACCCCGGTTTATGCCGCTACTGCGCACCCCGGCTCCGAAGCGTACAAGCTGGGCCTGCAGGCCTACGGCCGGGGCGAGTGGGATCGGGTGATCGCACAAATGGGGCAGGTTGCCCGGGCGGAACCGCAGGCAGCCGACCCGCATTACTTCATGGGTGAGGCCTACCGAAATACCGGTCGCCTGCCGCAGGCCATTGCCGAATACACCGCTGCCATGCGCATCAACGCCGGCTACGCCCCGGCCTACGTGGGGCGCGGCCTTGCCCGGCTCAGCCAGAGTCGCCTGGCGGAGGCCGGCCGTGACATTGACCAGGCCCTGAAACTCGACCCGGACTATGTGGAGGCCTATCTGGCGCGCGCCCGCCTGCAAGCGAGCAGCGGCGATTCACAGGCCGCCCTCGAAACTCTGGCTCAGGCGGAGCAGATCGCGCCCGATGTGCCGCTGGTGCAGGTGCGGCGGTCATTGCTGCTCAGCGGCCTGGGGCGTTACGACGAGGCCTTCAGCGCGGCTTCGGTGGCCTATGCCAATGATCCCACCATCGTGGAGGGCTATCTGGCGCTGGGCGCCGCCCGCAACGGCCTGGGGCAGTACGAGGTCGCCCGTCAGAATCTGGACATCTACGTGATCTACGCCGCCGCAGACCCGGCAGGCTGGGCGCAGCGCGGCTTCAGCCAGGCCGGACTGAAGGAATACGAGCAGGCCATCGCCGACTTCAGCCACGCCCTGGCCCTGGAGGACAAACACCTGCCGGCGCTGCTGGACCGGGGCGAGGCCTACCTCGAATTGGAGCAGTACGCTGAGGCCGCCAGCGATTTCAACGCCGCGCTGGAGCTGGAAAAAAGCTACCGAGCGTACGTGGGGCGCGGCCTGGCCGCGTTGGGACAGCAGCAGCCGGACCCGGCCATCGCCGATTTTCAGGCTGCGCTCAGACTTCAGCCTGACGACTATCAGGCCTTATTGCGCCTGGGGCAGGCCCAACTGCTGGCGGGGCAGGCGGCAAATGCAGCTCAGACGCTCTCCACTGCCCTGTTGCAGGCTGGCAACGAGGCCGAAGGGTCGGCAGCCTTTGTGCTGCGCGCCCAGGCTTATGAACAATTGGGGGAAACTGAGAAAGCGCTCTCGGACTGGCGCAGCGTGGTCACCCTGCGCGCTGCCGACAACCAGACCCTGGGAATGGCCGCCGAGCACATCAATCCCCTCTCGGCCATCATCACCCCGACGCCTACGCCCACCGCGACTCGCCCCGCGGACCCGGC
>CAYZNA010000102.1:0-10018 GCA_964478665.1 uncultured Anaerolineales bacterium | reverse complement strand
GCCCTGATCGAACGCTCGCGTACACGCCAGAAAGAGGAGGGCGGAATCTCCGCCGACGAGATGCGAATCCGCCTTGGCCTGCCGTCAGAACATCGGAGACATTCGTCTCGTCGGCCGAACTCAGGTTCCGCGACCGAGTAGCCGACGGCAATGCCATCGGCTACCCCTCGGGCTATCCATCGGTCACTTCGTTCTCGGTGCGGAAGCGTTGCCGGAAATCATCGAGACACACCATCTCTCCGCCCACCTCCAGATACCAGTGATCCCAACCATTGCAAGGCGAGCCGTTCATCAAGTGGCTGCCAGCCTTGTGGATGCTGCCTTCGAAGCCGCTTTCGGTGCGCAGACGGGCATCTGGCTTGATGATGGCGGTGCGTGATCTGTCCTGCCGGAAGTATAGCTTCTGGCCAGGCTTCAGATACCCACTTTCAAGCAAAGCGGAGAGTGGTATTCGGGGTTGTGTTTTCTTCTTGCTGCGTATATCGAAGGAAGCCGAGTTGAAAAGCTCGGGTTGGAGGGCGTCAATTCGCTTCTGGGCCAGCCTTACGTATTTCTCTTCACGTTCAATGCCAATCCAGTTTCGATGCAGGCGTTTCGCGACCACGCCTGTGGTTCCACTGCCAAAGAACGGGTCCAAAACAAGGTCGCCGGGATTGCTGGAGGAGAGTATTACCCGGTACAGCAGGGCTTCCGGTTTCTGGGTGGAGTGGCCTTTCGCACCGTTTTCATCGCGGACCCGTTCCGCCCCGGTGGCGAGAGGCGCCAACCACCAATCGCTGCGCATCTGTTTGTCCTCGTTCAATCCTTTCATCCCCTGGTGATTGAAAGTGTACTGTTTCCCCTTTCCCGTGCTTGCCCAGATCAGCGTCTCGTGTGCATTGGTGAAGCGAACCCCTCGGAAGTTGGGCATCGGATTGGACTTGATCCAGATCACATCATTGAGCATCCAGTAGCCCAAATCCTGCATAATCTTCCCAACCCTGAAGATGTTATGGTAGCTACCGATGACCCGGATTGACCCGGTGGGCTTGAGAACCCGTCTGCAGGCAGATAACCATGCCCGTGTGAATTCATCATAGGCAGCGAAACCTTCAAACTGATCCCACTGATCGTTCACTGCGTCCACCCTTGTCATATTAGGGCGATGCAGCTCGTTCCGCAACTGCAGGTTGTAGGGCGGGTCCGCGAAAATCAGATCAACCGTTGATGCTGGCAGCGAGTCCAGTACCTCCAGGCAATCGCCCTGGATGACATGGTTTGGTCTCAAACTCATGAACAGCCTCCCCGGAGTGATCAATCCACCCCGTCCCGCTCCCGCCGCACCGCCTCCACCACACACCGGATCATCCCGTAGTCAATCTCCTCCGGCAGGGCGGCCTTGATGGGCGAGAGGAACTCGGCCGAGCCGACCTGCTCGATGGCGGCGCGAATCTGCGCCTGCCGCTCCGCCGGGACCACCGCGTCCAGCGACGCTTCGCCCGAGGCAATCAGCCGCGCGAGGTGAGAGTAAATGGTGCCGGCGGTCAGGCCACGCCGGGCGGCGATCTCCTCCGGCGGCAACCCCTCCGCCAGCAGTTGCCCGGTCAGGGCCACCGTGCCCCCGGCCTCGCGCTCGGCCCGCAGACGCTGCGCTGCCCCGGCCCGCACCGGGCGCAGCTCCACCCGGATGGCAGCGCGGGCGCGCAGGTCGGCCTCTCCACGCGGAGTGAGCTGCAGGGTCGGCCGCAGCCCGCCCGCCGACCTGATGTGGCCGGACTCGCTCAACTGGTCAATCAGCGCTTCGATCTCGCGCAGGCGCAGGGCGGCAAACTTGCCGTAATTGCGCGCCCGCGTGTAGCGAGCCATTTCCTGACCCGTCCCGCCCCTGAGAATCTGGGCCAGCTTGCTCTTGCCCACCGGCCAGCCCAGCTTTGCGATGGTATCCAGCACGATCAACGCCGCCCGTTCGGACTGGGAGAGAGCGGCCACGTCGCCGGGCGCAGCCGGCGGGGCGGGCGCCGGGGACGGCTCGGGGGCGGACAGGCAGTTGTCGCAGCACAGCGGGGCTTCCACTTCCCCGGTATCCCCGAAGTGGTCCAGCAGAAGCCGGCGGCGGCAGGCGCCTGACTGCGCGTACTCCACCATCTTTTCCAGTTGGCCGCGCTTGTGCTCGCGGCGGGCGGCCACCTGCGCCGCCACGCGCCGCAGGGCAGATTCGGCCAGCGGCAGGGGCGTAGTTTGCAGCATCCCGCCCGGCCCGTCCGGGTCGCGGTGCAGGCCGCCGGCCGATTCCAGTTGATCGAGCGCCACCCGGACCTTTGTCTCCGAAATGCCGGCGCCCCGTGCCAGCTCCTCCGGCCGGAAGCCGATGCGCGGTCCCGGCCCATCCCCCGGCGGGAGGGCCGGCAGAGCGTGCAAGAACTTGTGGACGGCCCGCAGCTCGTCTATCGAGGGGGAGTCGTTTTCGATGAAAAACTCATGCAGGGCAATGTCACGGGCGGCGTAGAGCAGCATCGCGCGGGCGGGCAGGCCATCGCGCCCCGCCCGGCCGGCCTCCTGATAGTAGGCCTCCAGCGTGCCGGGCAAGGCATAGTGCAGCACCCAGCGCACGTCGGGCCGGTCAATGCCCATGCCGAAGGCGTTGGTGGCGACCATCACCGGCAGGTCGCCGGAGAGAAAGGCATCCTGAGCCAGCGCCCGCTCGCCGGGATCGAGCGCGCCGTGGTAGTGCCGCGCCGGCTTTTTCAGCACCACCCGCACGTATTCGGCTACTTCTTCGGCGTCGCGGCGCGTGCCCACGTACACGATCCCCGCCCCGTCTGTCTCCTCCAGAAAGTCGCGCAGCAGGTTGAGTTTGGCGTTCTGGCGGGAGGCGGGGAGGACCTCGAAGGTCAGGTTTGGGCGGTTGAAGCCGGTCACCAGCCGCTCGGCGCCGGGCAGGCCCAGCAGGCGGATGATGTCCTCCTGCACGCGAGGGGTGGCGGTGGCGGTCAGGGCCAGCGTGACCGGGGCCTTGAACTGGCGCCGCGCCCCGGCGATTTGCAAGTAGTCGGGGCGAAAGTCGTGGCCCCACTGTGAGAGGCAGTGGGCCTCGTCCACCGCCAGCAGGCTGAGCGGCACCCCGGCCAGCGCCCGCCGGAAGGCGCGGCTGCGCAGCCGTTCCGGGGCCACCAGCACCATCTTGTAGTAGCCCTCCGCCAGCGCCCGCAGGCGGCGGCCCTGCTCGGCGGCGCTCAGGCTGGAGTTGACAAAGGTGGCGGGAATCTCGCGGCGGGCCAGCCCGTCAATCTGATCTTTCATCAGCGCCACCAGCGGGGAGATGACCAGCGCGGTGCCGGGCAGCAGCAGCGCGGCCAGTTGGTAAATGAGCGACTTGCCCGCCCCGGTAGGCATCACCACCAGGGTATCCCGCCCGGCCAGCACGTGCTCCAGCGCCGGTCGCTGGCCGGGGCGGAAGTCCGGGAAGCCGAAGTGTTGCCGCAAGGCGGCGTGCAAGTCGGGCGGGGAGCCGCTCATGATCAGGGATTGTAACCCGGCCGGGGATAGAAGTCAAAAACCAATGGCAGCCCGGTCCGTTCCCGGCTATAATCCACCCGCCAGAATCCCCAATCTCCAATCTCAAATCTCAAATCCTATGTCCCTCTCCCGCCTCTCCGCCCTGCTGCGCCAACTCGAAACCGCCGGACTGGACACCCTGGCCCTCGTCCCCGGCCCCAACCTGTACTACTTCACCGGGCTGTCCTTCCACCTGAGCGAGCGCCCGATTGTGCTCTTTCTGCCCCGAACTGGCGAGCCGGCCATCGTGCTGCCTGAACTGGAGGCCGGCAAGCCGGCCCTGGCCCTCTACCCCATCCGCCCCTTCCCCTACGGGGAGGCCGACGCCGCGCGCGGGGAGGCCTTCGGTCGGGCGGCGGAGGCCCTGGCACTGGCGGGGAAACCGGTCGGGGTGGAGAGCCGGCGCATGCGGGTGATGGAGCTGCGCCATCTGGAAGCCGTCGCCCCCGGCGCGACCTTTCCACCGGCGGAGGCCGCGCTGGCCGCCCTGCGCATGGTCAAGGACCCGGACGAGCTGGCGGCCATGCGCCGCGCGGCGCAGATCGCCGAGGCCGCCCTGCACGCCACCCTGCCCCGCATCCGCTACGGCATGACCGAGCGCGAGCTGGCCGCCGCGCTGACCGCCCAACTGCTGGCCGCCGGCTGCGATTCGGAGGTCCCGTTCGCCCCCATCGTCGCCTCCGGCCCCAACTCCGCGCTGCCGCACGCCTTCCCCACCGGCCGCAAGCTCCAGCGCGGCGACCTGCTGATCCTCGACTGGGGCGCTGCCAGCGGGGGCTACTTCTCCGACATCACCCGCACCTTTGCCCTGGGGGAAATTGACCCGGAGATGCGCACCGTGTACGAGCTGGTGCAGCGGGCCAACGCCGCCGGGGTAGCCGCCGCCCGGCCCGGCGCCGCGCCGCAGGAGGTGGACCGCGCCGCCCGCCGGGTGATTGACGAGGGCGACTACGGCCAGCACTTTATCCACCGCACCGGCCACGGGCTGGGGTTGGAGGGCCACGAGGAGCCGTACATCCGCGAGGGCGAGACTGCGCCGCTGGCCCCGGGTAACACCTTCACCGTGGAGCCGGGCATCTACCTGCCCGGACGCGGCGGCGTGCGCATCGAAGACGACGTGGCCATCACCGCCGACGGCGCCGAATGCCTCACCACCCTCCCGCGCGATCTCAGCATCCTCAACCCGGAACCCTGAGCACCACTTACCACTTACCACTTACGGGTAAGTGGTAAGTGGTAAGTGGTCAGGCCTTGCCCATGACCCGCGACTACCGCCTCGTTGGCCTCTCGCTGCTGTTCTGGGGTCTGGGCGATGGGCTGTTTCTGTTCTTCCAACCGTTGTACCTGGCCCAACTGGGCGCGCAGCCGGTGCAGATCGGCGCGGTGCTGGGGCTGGCGGCCGGCGCGCTGGCCGTCAGCCACATCCCGGCCGGCTACCTCACCGACCGCTTCGGCCCCAGGGGGCTGCTGGTGGCCGGCTGGTTGGGCGGCGCGATGGCAGCCACGCTGATGTTTGCCGCCGCCAATCTGTTCTGGTTCTCCGCCGGACTGGTGGCCTACAGCCTGACCGGCTTCGTGCTGGCCCCGCTCAACCGCTATCTGACCGAGAGCCGGGGCAAACAAACCGTGGAGCGCGCCCTGACCGGCATTTCGGCCATCTACAGCGCCGGCGCAGTGCTCTCTCCGATGATTGGCGGGCTGCTGGCCGGCCGGCTGGGGCTGCGCGCCATTTACGCTGCTGCAGCAATCATCTTCTGTCTTTCCACCGGACTGATCCTGCTGATCTCGCCCCAGCCGGTGCATCCTGCCGCCGGGGGCCGGCGCTACGCCGAGCTGCTGCGCAATCGCCGCTTCCTGGGCTTCACCGGCCTGATGCTGTTCGTGATGTTCTCCATGTACGTCGGCCTGCCGCTTACCCCCAACTTCCTGCAAGACGTGCGCAGTGTGAGTCTGCGGCAGATCGGCCTGCTCGGCTCGCTCGGCTTTGTGGGGGCAATCATCGGTAGCTGGCTGCTGGGCAAGCGCCCACCCAGGCGCGGCTTCATGGTGGCTCAGGCCCTGGTGGGGCTGCACGTGTTGCTGGTGTGGCGCGGAACCGGCATGCTGTGGTACAGTCTGGCTTTCCTCGGACGATCCGGCTTTGGCCTGGCGCACTCCCTCGGCAGCGCCCAGATCGGGCGGGTAGTGGGCAAAGCTGAGCTGGGCATGGCCTACGGCCTGACCGAGACGGCCTTCGCGCTGGCGCAACTGGCGGCGCCGGTGCTGGCCGGGGTGCTGTTCGAGCGCAACCCGGTGTTGCCGTTTCAGTTCAGTCTGGGGCTGATCGCCCTGGCCTTGCTGCTCACCTGGCGCTTCGCCCCGCGCCGCGACCTCCACAGTGCGCCGGAAAGCCTCCCCGACCGGCTGGAAATCCCGCACACCACCGGGGACTGAGGGGTGACGCGCAACTCACAGGCCTTGATCCTGACAGGAGGAGACCATGTCCACATTACTCGCGTGGGGCGCCAACATCATCGTCGCCTGGCAGACCGCCATGCCCTGGCTGGTGGCGCCGATGAAGTTCTTCACTTTTCTGGGCACGGAGGAGTTCTTCCTGCTGCTGTTGCCGGTGCTGTACTGGAGCGTGGATGCCGGTCTGGGGCTGCGGGTGGGGCTGCTGCTGCTGGCCTCCAACGGCCTGAACGGCTTCTTCAAGCTGGCCTTCCACGCCCCGCGCCCGTATTGGGTGGATAGCCGGGTGAAAGCCCTCACCACCGAAGCCGGCTTTGGCTTGCCCTCCGGCCACGCCCAGAATGCCGTGGTGGTCTGGGGGACGGTGGCCGACGCGCTCAAGAAACGCCGGGCGTGGGCCGCCGCGGCAGCCCTCATCCTGCTGATCTCGGTCTCGCGCTGGTACGTGGGGGTGCACTTCCCCACCGATGGCCTGGGCGGCTGGATCCTCGGCGGGTTGATCCTGTGGATGGCCCGCGACTACGCCGCGCACCTGGCTGCGTGGTGGCGCAGAGAGAGCCTGCGCGGGCAACTGCTGGCCGCCCTGGCCCTCTCGGCGGCCCTGATCGCACTCGGCGCGCTGGGGTTGGGGCTGGCGGGGAACGCCTCAGTCCTGCTGCTGTGGGAAGTTATCGCCGCGAGCGCAGCCCCGCCAGGCCCCGGCCAGGCAGCCATCAGCCCGCTCAGTCTGGACGGCATGGTCGCCAACGCCGGCGCGTTGCTGGGGCTGGTTGCCGGCTACGCGCTGCTGGTCGCGCACGGCAAGCGCTTCCACGCCGGAGGGGCGTGGGGCCGTCGCCTGCTGCGTTTCGCGGTCGGGCTGCTGGGCACCGCCCTGCTCTTCTTTGGCCTGCGACTGCTCCTGCCGCGCGGCGCCGACCTGCTCAGCCAGTCGCTGCGCTACCTGCGCTACGCCCTGACCACCTTCTGGATCATCTACGGTGCGCCGTGGCTGTTCCTGCGTCTGGGACTGGCCCGCGCCGAGACCTGAAAACTTGCTCGCCCCTTACCACGTTCAAGTCACCACCGAGGCGCCGGGAGCGTTCTTCTCCGAGCGTGCCCTCGCCGCCATCCTGCGGGCCAACCTGCAGCAGGACTCGCTCCGCAACCTGCTGCGCAAGGAAATCCACTTCGATGACTGCCTGTTCGCCGAAGGCCTCGCGCACATCGAGCGGCTGCGCGGCGCAGCGGCGGTCGCCGCCGGCCACCCGGCTGCCATGTGGCAGGCCTTCGGCGCCCTGGCCCACAGCGCGCAGGATTTCTACTCCCATTCCAACTACTGCCAGTTGTGGATCGCTGCCCGCGGCGGCCTCGATTCCCTCTCCCCGCAGGCCACTGACCCGCTCGATCCGGCCACCCTGGCCCACCCCGACCTGCGTTCCGGCTACGTCCACCTGCCGTGGGACGCCGTTGAGTTGCTCCCCGGCCAGCGCCTGCTGCGGCGACTCATCCCGCCCCGCCCGGACTCCCACGCCGCCGTGCACCTCGACGACCCCTCGCGCGGGCCGGCCTTCCCCTTCTCGCTTGTCGCCGCCCGCAAGCGCACCCGGCACGAATACGAGGCCACTCTCGCCCGGCTCAGCCCGGCTCAACGGGCTGCCTTCCACGACGCCGGCCACTGACTCCTGTATCCTGTATAATTCCCTCCTGCCCGCCTACATCCTTATTGCCGCCGACGACGCCGCGCTGCGCACGCTTTCGAATCTCCCGTCGCATCGGCGAGACCCTTGAGTGAGATGGAAACTTCACCTTCGACTGGTGCCGAAACACAGCACACTCTCAAGGAGCAGCTTCGGCTGTTCGCTTTCGATCAGTCGCCACCTGACGCGCGTGTGCTCGCCCGCGCTCAACAGGCGCTGAGCAAACGCGAGAGGCTCAGCGCACTGCTGGAAGGCGAACTCAATTTTCACGGCGAGAACAGCCGCCACGCCTCACACGACGTTCACGCCTTTGCGGCGAAATTTCCCCCTCAGTTGCCGCGCGCCTTCATTCGCGGCCTGACGAAACCCGAGGATGTTGTGCTTGATCCAATGATGGGGTCGGGCACGACCGTAGTCGAGGCGCTGCTCGAAGGACGTTATGGGATCGGACTGGACATTGACCCCCTGGCCCTGCGCCTGAGCCGCGTAAAAACCATGCCGCTGGACGCGGAAATGCTGGATGAGGCCGGCCAGAAAGTGCTTGTCCAGGCGCGCGCCCTCCTGAGCAATAGAAGCACCGACCGTGGCCTCGCCGAACGATTCGACGAACGCACCAGAGCCTTTCTGGATTACTGGTTCCTGCCTGAGACCCGGCGCGAACTCATGGCGCTGGTGCTGGCCATTCAGGGTGTGCCGGAGGTGTCTACACGCCGCTTTCTCGAACTGGCTTTTTCATCCGTGATCATCACAAAGTCGGGTGGAGTCTCTCGCGCCCGTGACCTCGCTCACAGCCGTCCGCATCGAGTCGAAGCCAAGATTCCGAAGAACGCGCTTGAGCAATTCGCGCTTCGCCTGCGCAAGAATCTGTCCAGTATTGCCCAACTCAAGACGAACGGCTCGGTGGCCACGCCGCTGGCTGCCGACGCGCGTTCAATGCCGCTGGCAGATGCGGCGATAGACCTGATCGTTACTTCGCCGCCCTACGCCAACGCCATAGATTACATGCGCGCCCACAAATTCTCGCTGGTCTGGTTTGGCGAATCCATTGCCGATCTGTCTGAGTTGCGCGCGAAGTACCTCGGCTCTGAGCGCGTCGGTCACATGCCACAGGTGGCGCTTGCCGACAGGCCGGAGCGCATTGTCCGGTTGCTGGCGGAACGCGACAGCAGCAAAGCGGCGATTCTGCGCAAGTACTTCGCGGAGATGAGGTCGGTTATTGCCGAGATGTACCGCGTTCTGCGCCCCGAATCAGTGGCGGTCATCGTCGTGGGCACATCACTGATGCGCGGCGTAGAGGTCCAGACCCACTGCTGCCTCGCCGACATTGCCGGGGAAGTGGGTTTTGAAGTCGTTGGAATAGCCCAACGCGTACTGGATCGAAACAAGCGAATGATGCCGGCCCGCTTCGGTAAGAAGACCGACTCGATGATAGAGCAGCGAATGCACGAGGAGTACGTGATTGGTCTCCTCAAGCCCGAAAACCCACAAGGAGAACCGCATGCCATCCCGCGAACAAACTGTGGCTGACGCTGTTCGGATTTTCGAGCGCGCCGATTACCCAGCGGCGTTGGATGCTACTGCTGTCTGGATGGGAGTTTACCAGACCTTGCTGTGGTACGAGCCGATCAACTGGCTCGGGCTCACTGATCTGCCCCACATCATTGACGCAGACAAACTGCGCCCCGCTTCCCCGGCAAGAAGGCGGAACTGGACCAGCCCCGGCGCCTGGCAGATTCGGGCACAGGCTGTCAGTGAATACCTGGCCGCTCAACTGAACTGCCCGGCAGAGAGTCTGCCAACAAAAACCGACCGCCTGATGCACGATCCTCACTATGAAGGAATGCAGCGGCAGAACACGCCGGGCATTGCGTTCGCCGGCCTTGTCAGGTATGTTCTCGAAAGATTCGGCTCCCCCCGGAATAGCATACGAGACCGAGGTCGAAGCCTCGGCGGTTTTCCCCGGAATCACATTCCCCGGCCGCAGCACCACTCCCCGCATAGACTTGCTCGCACGACTGAACGAAATCCCCCGCGCCATCATCTCAGCCAAATGGAGTGTGCGTCACGACCGGCTGAGCGACATCACGAACGAATGCCCGGTCTACAAGGCCGGCTACGAACGAATCTATCGGCAGGCCCGCCGTGACCACATGCTTTACTACGTCATCACCAACGAATATGACCCCGCCCGCCTGAACAAGATACTGGACGATACGTGTGTGGACGGGGTCGTTCATGTGCACAAAGGGTCCGTAAAAGAATAAGTTCCGTCAAGACCCTAAGGGTCTTCGAGACCCTTAGGGTCCGTAAAAGTATAAGTTCCAAAATGCCGACAGATGTGGTATACCGGGGTC
>CAYZNA010000101.1:5186-10060 GCA_964478665.1 uncultured Anaerolineales bacterium | reverse complement strand
GGTGTCGGGTGTCGGGTGTCGGGTGTCGGGTGTCGGGTGTCGGGTGTCGGGTGTCAGATATCGCCACCCACCAGCCGCCAATTACCAATCTCCAATCACCAATTACCAATCTCCAATCACCAATCACCAATTACCAATCTCCAATCACCAATTACCAAACACCATGACCCTCGCCCGTCACATCCGCCTCACCAGCCTTGCCTCCTGCGCCGGTTGAGCGAGCAAGCTCGGGCCGGAAGCCCTGGCGCAGGTGCTGCGCCCACTCACTGACTTGTTCGATCCGCGCGACTACCCGGCGTTGCTGGTGGGCCTTGCCGAGCCGGACGACGCCGCCGTGTACAAGTTGAATGACAGCCAGGCGGTGATTTCCACCACCGACTTCTTCCCGCCAGTGGTGGATGACCCGTACACCTTTGGCCAGGTGGCCGCGGCCAACGCGCTCTCAGACGTGTACGCTATGGGCGGCGAGCCGCTGTTTGCCATCAACCTGGTTGCCTTCCCGGAGGACCTCGACCCGGCGATCCTGACCGAGATCCTGCGCGGGGGAGCGGAGAAGGTGCGCGAGGCCGGGGCGGCGATCGCCGGCGGGCACACCGTCACCGACCGCGAACCGAAGTACGGCCTGGCCGTGACCGGCATCGTGCACCCGGACCGCCTGATCACAAAGGGCGGCGCCCGGCCGGGGGACGCACTGGTGCTGACCAAGCCACTCGGCGCCGGGACGCTGACCACCGCTCACAAGCAGGGACGGATCGCACCCCGGCACCTGGCCGCGGTCGTGGCCAGCATGGTCGAGCTGAACCGGGAGGCCGCCCGGGCGGCGCTGGCCGCGGGCGCGCACGCCATGACCGACATCACCGGCTTCGGGCTGGCCGGTCACGCGCACGAGATGGCCCACCTCTCTGGCTGCGGCCTGCGGCTGGATTACTCCGCCCTGCCGTGGCTGCCGGGGGTGGAGGGGTACGCCCGCGAATGGATCTTTCCCGGCGGCGCCGAGCGCAACGAGGCCTTCTACCGGCAGTGGGTGACGGTGGAGGCCGGGCTGGAAGACTGGCAGCGGATGCTGCTCTTCGACCCGCAGACCTCCGGTGGGCTGCTGATCGCCATTGCCCCGGAGGGCCGCGACCGGTTGCTGGCCAGGTTGCCCGGGCAGGCGTGGGCCGTCGGCGGGGCGGTGGCCGGCGAGGCCGGGGAAATAGTGCTGGCGTGAGGCGTGGAGGGTGGAGCGTGGAGCGAGAGTCGTTTGAGGAAGTAGAGCACACCGCCGATTGGGCGCTGCGGGTATGGGGAACTACCCTGCCGGAGTTCTTTGTCAACGCCGCGCGCGGCATGTATAGCCTGCTGGGGGCAAAGCGACGACCGGACAGCGTGGTGTACCATCCCATCACCGTGGAGGCCCCGGATTGGGAGTCGCTGCTGGTGGCGTGGCTCAATGAGCTGCTGTACCTCACCGAAAGCCGCGACGAGGTGTTCGATCAGTTCGACATCCCGGCCATCACCGGCACGCACCTGCAAGCCTGCGTGGCCGGGGGAACGGCGGCCGGGCCGATGATGAAGTACATCAAGGCGGCCACGTTCCATAACCTGAGAATCGAGCGAACGGACGAGGGATTTGAGACGACGATTGTTTTTGATGTTTGAGATTGGAGATTGGAGATTTGAGATTGGAGATTTGAGATTGGAGATTCGCCATGACCACCATTACCAGACGCGACTTCCGTAAACTCTCCGACTACCTGTGGGAGCTACCCGCCACCTTCCGCGAGGGGATGAGGGTGCCGGTATGGGTATTCGCGGATGATGCCCTGTTGGAAGATGCGCTCCAGGACAAATCACTGGAGCAAGCCGTCAATTCGACCACGCTGCCGGGCGTATACGGACGTATCTGCGTTATGCCCGATGCCCATCAAGGCTATGGATTTTGTATCGGCCAGGTGACCCCCACGTTGTTGCCCTCCGGGGTCATCTCGCCCGGAGGTGTTGGCTACGATATCAACTGCGGCGTGCGGCTGCTCTCCACCAACATTGACTTTGAGGAGGCCGAGCCGCATCTGGCCGATCTGGCGACGGCGTTATATCGCAACTGCCCCGGCGGGGTGGGGGGGAAGGGCAGCGTGCCGCTCACGGTGGCGGAACTGGAGCGGGTGTGCCGTGAGGGCGCCGAGTGGGCGCTGAAAAACGGCTACGCCCGCCCGGAGGACCTGCCGCGCACCGAGGAGAGTGGCCGCATCGAAGGGGCCGACCCCGGCAAGGTGAGCCACCGGGCCAAAGAGCGCGGCAAGGGGCAACTGGGCACGCTCGGCGCGGGCAACCACTTCATCGAGGTGGATATTGTGGACGAGGTGTTTTACCCGGAAGCCGCCGACGTGATGGGGCTGGCGCGTGGCCGGCTGGCGGTGCAAATCCACTGTGGCTCGCGCGGCTTCGGGCATCAGGTCTGCACCGACTACGTGGGGCAGTTTCAGAGCGCGGTGCAGCGTTACAACATTCATCTGCCGGACCGGGAGCTGGTGTGCGCGCCGCTGGACTCGCCGGAGGGGCAGGACTATCTGGCGGCGATGAAGAGCGCGGCCAACTACGCCTTCGCCAACCGGCAGGTGCTGGCGCACCACCTCCGCCGCAGTTTTGAGCAGGTGTTCGCCGGGAAACTGCCGGACTTCGACCTGCGGCAGGTGTACGACATTGCCCACAACATGGCCAAGGTGGAAACGCACGAGATCGAGGGCCAACGGCTGCAAGTGTGCGTCCATCGCAAGGGGGCCACCCGCGCTTTCGGGCCGGGGTTCGAGGGGCTGCCGCCGGAGTATCGCCCATTCGGGCAGCCGGTGCTGGTCCCCGGCAGCATGGGCACGGCCAGTTGGGTGCTGGTGGGCACGGAAGGCAGCATGATGCAGTCCTTCGGCTCCACCTGCCACGGGGCCGGGCGGGTGATGAGCCGCAGCAAGGCCAAAAAGGAAATCCGGGGCGACCAACTGCGCAAGGAACTGGAGGCCGACGGGATTCGCGTGCGGGCCGGCAGTCTGCCGGGGCTGGCCGAGGAAGCGCCGAAGGCTTACAAAGATGTGGACCGGGTGGTGGAGGTGGTCAGCCACGCCGGGATTGCCCGCAAGGTGGCAAGGTTGAGGCCGGTGGCGGTGATCAAAGGCTAGCGGTCAATCCCCCGCCCGAACCCGTAAGGAGGCGCACATGCCATCCCCGTTTCTTGGAATGGACCCCTACCTCGAAGCTCCCCACCTGTGGCCGGATGTGCATCAGGCGCTGGCCGCCCGGATTCGCCTGCAGCTCGCCCCGCTGATCCGGCCCAACTACGTTGCCCGGCTGGCAGTGCGAGTCGTCAGTGACGACCCGGACCCGGCGGAGGTCATTATCGCCTACCCGGACGTGGAAATCCTGACAGCACACCGGCTGGCCGAAGTAGCGGTGGCCTCACCTGCCCGGCGGGCCATCAGCGTGACGCCCTACGTGCTGGAAAACCGCTTCCCGCTGGAGGTCAGGCTGGTGTCGGTGGAGCTGCGCGACGTGGGCGAGGAGCGGCTGGTCACCTCCATCGAGATTCTTTCCCCGGTGAACAAGCGCGGCCCCGGCCTGCACGAGTATCGGAGCAAGTGCGCGAGGGTGCTGGCGGCCGGGGCGCACCTGCTGGAGATTGACCTGCTGCGCGCCGGGACCCGCCCCACGCGCCTGGATTTCCGCCCGCTGGCCCCGTACTACGTGATGTTGACCCGCGCCAACCGTCCGGGCCGCACCGAAGTCTGGCCGATCCAGCTTCCCGACCCCCTGCCGGTAGTCCCGGCGCCACTGCTCAAGGAGCGCGGCGACCCGGACGCGCCGCTGGACCTGGGGGAGGCGCTGGCGGCCATCTACGACGAGGCCGGCTACGACCTGAGCATTGACTACCGCAAACACCCCATCCCGCCGCTGGAGGGGGAAGAGGCGCGGTGGGCGGAGGAACTGTTGCGCGCCCGTTGACGCCCCATTACCTGTTGGACGAATCTTAATGCCAGGGCAACCTCTTGTTCCTCCAGGTCATCCATAACCCCGGAGAGTCGCAGTGAGCAAACCACCGCATAGCCTGATCGGCTACCTGGCCGCATTTTCGCGGTACACCTGTCCCGGTGTCCTTCGGGATGAGTTATTGTGCGACGGGGATGCCTGTATCATTGCCGGGTCGGAAGCCAGGCTGAAAGACTATCTGGCCGCCAACTACGCCGCCCTGCCCGGTGGCTACGTGATCCACAAGGTCCGCTTCCCCGAAGGGCACCGGGACAGGTGTGACGACCTGTTGCGAGGACTGCGGGCCGGCGGCGCGTATGCGTTTGATGAGGCAGCCTATAATCGTTTCTATCCGCAGGCGCAGCGGGCGGGGCTGCCGGTGGGGCCAGAAGATTTCTCCACGCCGCCCCCGCCGGGACTGAAGCGGCCGCCTATTCATCTGGCGCGGGCACAATGTCTGCTTGCCGCTGTGAGTGCACTACCGGCAAGCAGAGATTGCCGCCGCGCCTCGCAACCCGGCCGGACCCGGGCATTGAGCCGGCTTTCGCACTTGAGCGGGCGCAGGGCCGGTCTGAAGAGCGGGCCTGCCCGGGGGACGCTATACCCCCTCGGCAGCCAGTATCTCCCGCAGCAGGTCTTTGCGGGCGGCGCCGCCGAGGGTCTCCAGCCGGCGCACGCCTAGGGGGTCAATTTCCTCGCGCAGTAGCCGCAGTTCTTCGGCGGTGTGGGGCGGGGTGGGGTGCAGGTACGGGGCTGCCGCCAGCGGGAAACCGGTCCTGGCCTGGATCCGAGCCGGGGTCACGCCGGGGTGAAAGCTGATCAGCCGCATGCGGCCCCCGGCAAAGCCGAACTGGCCCAGATCCCTGAACAAATACCGCGGC
>CAYZNA010000101.1:0-5176 GCA_964478665.1 uncultured Anaerolineales bacterium | reverse complement strand
AAATCCAAGCTTGTTGCCGCAGTCGTAGCGCGTCCCTTCAAACTCGTAGGCGTAGATTGGCTCATGCTGGAGCTGGTTGCGCAGTCCGTCAATCAACCTCCATTCATGGTGATGGCTGGGCGCCGCGCGTTCGAGCCGGATTGTGCCCCAGCCCGGAGACGAAGTCCAGCTTTTCCACAAAGGTCACGCGCGAGTGGCGCGGCACGTACAGATAGATGCCGTCGAGGAAGGTCGTCACGTCGGGGATGCCGCCGGCGCCGGGCAGGCGCAGCAGCGGGCGGCGATAGTCCGCCCCGATGGCGAGGTTGTTGAAGTTGCCGGCCGGGTCAATCTGGGCCGGGCGAAAGAACTCTTTGGGGCGCAGGCGCGGCAACAGCTCGGCGGCGGCCTGCACAAAGCCCATGCGGGTGACCGCCCGGTCCAGCCACAGGGCCTCCACCCGCGCCAGTCCCAGCGGCGCCGGCTCGCGGCACAGGCTCTGTCCAATGGCGGAGGCGAAGTACAGGTTGGGGGCGTGGGTCAGCCGGGCCAGCATGTAGCCGGCCGCCACCAGCGGGGTGGCGATCCCCTGCGCGACCACCTCCCCATCGCGGATCTGGCGCGCAATGCACGTCACAATCAGCTCGTCAGGGGTATAGTCCATTTTCTGCGTTTCCGCGTTCCCCCTACGGGGACTTCGCAACGTTCCCCCGTTCAGCGTTCAACGTTCCCCCGTTCAGCGTTCAACGTTCCCCCGTTCAACGTTCAACGTTCCAACGTTCAACGTTCAATGTTCCCACGTTCAAACATTGCCCGCGCGAGGCCGGGCGCGTTGGTGATTACGCCGTCCACTCCGAGGGCGAGCAGGGCGTGCAGCTCGGCCGCGGTTTCGTGGGCGTCGCGGCCGAACCAGGCGTTGAGCCGGCGACCTTTGCGGTGCGTGCGCGCCACCAGGGCGGGCGTGGTCTCGGCTGCCCACGGGTGCAGCAGGGCATGCGGCACCAGCGGGGCCAGCCAGTCGTTGCGCAGTTTGAGCGGGTTAAACACGCCGGTGAGCAGCGCCAGCGGCAGGTCGCAGGCGCGGCGCGCGTCGTACAGCGTGCGCGGGTGAAATGAGGAGAAGATCACCCGCTCGCCGGCGTTGTGGCGGGCCACCACCCGCGCGGCCGCGGCCGGCAAGCCGTCGCCGATCGTGCCGTAGTTGGTCAGCTCAATGTTGAGGCGGGCGCCGGCCGGCAGGGCCTCGAAGGCTTCGTCGAGGGTGGGCACGCGCTCGCCGGCGAAGCGCGCGTCAAACCAGGACCCGGCGTCCAGCGACTTCAGGTCGGCCAGCGTCAGGTCCCACACGTTGCCCTTGCCGCCGGTGGTGCGCTCTACCGTGCGGTCGTGCATCACCACCACGTGGCCGTCGCGCGAGAGCTTGACATCCATCTCCACGCCGTGCGCGCCCTGCTCCATCGCCTCCAGGAAGGAGGCCAGGGTGTTCTCCGGGGCAACCTGCAAGGCGCCGCGATGGCCGAAGATCAGGATTCCGTTGGGGTAGAGGTGGGGGAGCACGGAGAGGGCTAAAGCTCGACGAAGTAGGCTTCTGCCGCGCGGTCAATCAGGTCCTTGCTCATCTCCGGCTGCACGCTGAGGTAGCGCGACATGTCCAGAATCTGGTCGCAAATGTCGCGGGGGTGGGAGGCGCGCAGCTTGCGGTTGCGCTTGATGTACCACTCCTGCAGCAGATACGCCAGGCCCTGATCGGAGTACTGCACGCCCTTGCCCTTCGACACGCGCAGGAAGATTTCGCGGAAGTCCTCGTAAGAGGGGTCGCCGATCTCGATTTTGTGGCGCAGGCGGCGCAGAAAGGCCTCGTCCACCAGATCGCGCGGGGGCAGGTTGGTGGAAAATACCACCAGCACGTCGAATGGCACTTCTACTTTGCGTCCGGTATGCAGGGTGAGGTAGTCAATGCGGTTCTCCAGTGGCACAATCCACCGGTTGAGCAGGTCGCGCGGGCGCACCTGCTGCCGGCCAAAGTCATCAATCAGGAACATGCCGCCGTTGGCCTTCACCTGAAAGGGCGCCTCGTAGAACTTGTTCACATCGTCGAACACCAGGTCCAGCCCGGCCATGGTCAACTCGCCGCCGACCACGATAAAGGGCCGCTTGATCTTCACCCAGCGCGGGTCGCGGCGCGCGCCGCTGCGCAAGGCCCCGGTGCCCGAGGCGTCGTCCTCCTCGGCGCCCAACTCGTGGTTGACCGAGTCGTACAACTTGACTACCTGTCCTTCGATATCTATGGCATAGGGGATGTACATCTCGTCGCCGAGGATCATGTTGCCGATGGCGCGCGCCACGCTGGTCTTGCCGTTGCCGGGCGGGCCGTACAGAAACATGGAGGTGCCGGAGTTGACCGCCGGGCCGATGCGGTTGAAGGTCTTCTCGGACAGCACCAGCGAGGAGAGCACCTGGCGCATGTTGCGCTGGTGCACCGCGGGCCGCGCCATGGCCTGCAACTTGACCGACTCGTTGTAGACCTGCAGCGGGACCGGCGCCGGGCCGGCATACTGGCTGCGCTCCAGCGCCTCGCGCGCGCGGCCCATGCCGGCGCCGGTGATGGCGTACTGGTAGGCGCCCTCCCCGAACCCGACCTGCGTCTTCACCTCCACGAACTTCTCTCGCTTGAGGGCCTCCATAATCTGGTCCACCAGGCCGTTATAGGGCAGCGTCATCAGCTCGGCGATGCGGAAGCCGGTGAGATAGCCCCGGAAGTACAGCACTTTCAGCGCCAGGTCCTGCAGCCAGAGCTGGGCCAGGCCGGTGTCTTCGATGCGGTTGAGCGGCGGGGGCACAAACTGATTGCGGCCGGGGGGCGCCTGGACCGGGGGCAACTGGCCGGTTCCCTGGCGGGCCGGCTGACCGAGGGGGGGGCGAGCGGTGGGGGCGGTCATGGTCGAGGGTTCCCGCCGGGTTCAGGTTGAGGGTCCAGCGACAGGGCAAGTGCGCGCACGACTGTTCCTCCCGGAGATGCTTCGCGGCAGGATTATAGCATAGCCCGCAGGCAGCTTCACAGCAAGCGCGAACAGGGGTGAGAGGGAGCAGCGGATGACAGTGGCGCAGTTGGCGGTTTGCGCGTACAATCAGGGTAAGATGACTCCAGATACTGTGCTCAATCAGCGCTATCAGGTGGGCGAATTGCTCGGCGCGGGCGGGATGGCTGTGGTGTACAGGGCACGCGACCTGACCCTGGGGCGCCCGGTGGCGATCAAAGTGCTGCGCGGCGCTCTGACCACTGACCAGCATTTCCTGCAGGCGTTCCTGCAGGAGGCGCGGGCGATAGCCAACCTGGCCCATCCCAACATCCTCACCGTGCACGACTTTGGTTTCGATCAGCAGCGTTACTATATCGTGATGGAGTACGTCCGCGGGCAGGACCTGAAGAGCCTGATCAAAACCGGCGGCGCCCTGCCGGTGGAGCGGGCGCTGGACCTGGCGGTGCAGATGTGCGCCGGCGTGGGATACGCCCACCGCGCCGGGCTGGTGCACTGCGACCTCAAGCCGCAGAACATGTTGGTGACCCCCGACGGGCGGCTGAAGGTGACCGATTTTGGCCTGGCGCGGGTGCTGGCCAGCATCCAGAGCGACCAGAGAGACGAGGTGGTCTGGGGCACCCCACAATACTTCGCCCCGGAGCAGGCTGCCGGCGAGCCGCCCACCCCGGCCAGTGACGTGTACGCGCTGGGCGTGGTGATGTTCGAAATGCTGAGCGGCAGACTGCCGTTCCTGGCCGAATCTCATCGCCTGCTGGCCCTCTCCCACCTGCACGAGCCGCCCCCGGACCTCGCCAGCTTGCGACCGGAAGTGCCCGAACCCCTGGCGGCCATCGTGCGCAAAGTGCTCTCTAAGGAACCCTCGACCCGCTATCGCACCGCCGACCAGTTGGGCCGCATCCTGCTCTCCTATCGCAACCAGGCCTTTCGCCCTGGCGGCGAATACCCCACCGGCCTGACTCCGGCGGAAGCTTCGCCGGGCGCCACCCCGACCGTCTCGCCACCGGCGACTCGCCGCGGGGACGGCCGGCCGGGTTCCCGAACCACTCCGCCCCCGGCGCCGGAACGGGTGGAGGCCGGGCTGGATTGGCCGGCGGTGGGGCTGGCTTTTCTGGCTTTTGTGGCCGTGGCCGGGTTGGTCCCGCTGTGGATCTGGGTGGCGCTGGTGTATGGGTGGATGTGAGGGTGGTCGGGTGGTCGGGTGGTCGGGTGGCGGGGAAGGAGGGCTGCCCGAATGGGGGACTGGCGTTCCTATGAATCGGCCTCCCGGTTTGGTATAATCCGGCTGCTAGTGCGCGCGGACCGTGTTGGGCGCACAGCCATCGTACATCTGGAGGTCCCCTCGTGAGTTCACCCCGTGCAAGAAACGTACTTATCTACGCAGCGGTCATCATCGCCATTATGGTGATCCTGTTCCAGTTCCGCTCGCAATCCACTGTCACCGAAGCCATCTCCATCAGCGAAGTTGCCACTCACATCCGGCAGGAGCAGGTGACCAGGATCCTGGTAGATCAGGACACCCTGGTGGTCACCCTGGCCGACGGCACCACCGTGACCTCGCGCAAGGAGCCAACCTCCACCGCGCCCGATCAGCTCAGGGCCATCGGTGTGACCGAACAGCAGCTCAGCACCGTGCAGTGGGCGGTGAAGCCGCCCAGCGATTGGAGCACCTTGCTAACGCTGGCAGGCTATTTGTTGCCGGCGCTGCTGGTGATGGGCCTGATCTTCATTATGTTGCGCCAGGCGCAGGGCACCAACAACCAGGCGCTCTCGTTTGGCCGCAGCCGGGCGCGCATGTTCTCCGGCGACCACCCCACGGTGACCTTCGAGGACGTGGCCGGCGCCGACGAAGCCAAAGAGGAACTGCAAGAGGTGGTCGAGTTTCTCAAGGAGCCGGAGAAGTTTATCTCGCTGGGCGCGCGCATCCCCAAGGGCGTGCTGCTGGTCGGCTCGCCGGGTACCGGCAAGACCTTGCTGGCCAAGGCGGTCTCCGGCGAGGCCGGGGTGCCGTTCTTCTCGATCTCCGGCTCGGAGTTCGTGGAGATGTTCGTGGGCGTGGGCGCCAGCCGGGTGCGCGACCTGTTCGAGCAGGCCAAGCGCCACAGCCCGTGCATCGTGTTCGTGGACGAGATTGACGCGGTGGGCCGCCACCGCGGCGC
>CAYZNA010000100.1:0-10107 GCA_964478665.1 uncultured Anaerolineales bacterium | reverse complement strand
AGGCCGGCCATTTTGGCCTTTTTTTATAGCCCACTTTCAGGGTCTTGAGTCCGGTGCGTTTTTTCTCGACCTTCTCCAGCCCGGCGATCCACTCCCGCGCCCCTTCGCGTGGGACGCGAACGAGCGGCAGATGGCAGAAGGCCAGTTGCCCGCACAGACCGAACGTGCTACACTAACCGTATGCCAACCAACGTCCTGATCGTAGATTCAAACGTCGGCTTCAGCGGTATGCTCAAACAGGTGCTGGAAGAGGGCGGCCAGTTCCGCGTGACGGCCGTTCCCGCCGGCGGCGCCGCGGTGGAGACCGCCTCCGCCCACGACTTTGACCTGGCTGTAGTGGACATGGACCTGCCGGACGTGCCCGCCCCGGACGTGATCCGCGGCCTGCGCGCCGCCCGCCCGCGCCTGGCCATCATGGCCATCCCGGTAGACAACAACCCGGACGCCCCCGCGCTGCGGGGCCTCGACCTGCAAGGCTTTCTCACCAAACCCTTCTTCATCCCCGACCTCGGCGGGATGCTGGAGCAGGCCCTGCGCCAGCCGGCCGGCGGCCAGGCCCCGCCCCCGCGCGAAGCCATCCAGCCCCTGTACCAGCCCGCGCCCGAACCTGCGCCCGACGTTCCAACGTTCCAACGTTCCCCCCTCCGGGGACTTCGCAACCTCCAACGTTCCAACCTTCAACGTTCCAACGTTCAACGTTCTCCCCCCGCCCGGCCGCAGTTCACCCGCCCGCCCGGCCTGAGCGCCAGCGAACCCGCCCGCCCGGCCCGCGCCGAGCAGCCGGCCCCCCCGTGGCTGGAAGACGTCAACAAAGCCGCCCAATACCTCGCCCGGCTCTCGCTGGAAACCTCCGCCCACGCCGCCCTGCTCACCCGTGGGCCGCAACTGTGGGCTTACGCCGGTCAGTTCGACCAGCCGCAGGCCGCCGAGTTGACCCGCCTGGTGGACGAGAACTGGTCCCGCGATGGCATCCACGGCGCCACCGCCCGCTTTGTGCGGGTCGCCCCCGCCGAGGGCGACTATCTGCTGTACTCGATTGGCGCCGCCGGCGACATGGTGCTCTCGCTGGTCTTTCAGGCCGAGACCCCCATTGGCATGATCCGCAAACAGGCCCGCTTCCTGGCGGATGCCCTGACCCGCACCCCGCCGCCCGCCGAAGGTCCCCGACAGGGGGCGCCCGCCGCAGGCCCCGGAGCCGGCAGCCCGCGCCCGCCCGCCGGGGCCGGGAGCGATTCCCGCGCCGGCGGCGTTTCCCCGGCCCGGACCCCGGCTCCGCTCCCCGGGCGGCTGGCGCCGCCCCCGGCGCCGGAGGCCGCTCCCGCGCCCGGCCCGGCGCAACAGGCCGGGCTATCCATCGCGGACGACTGGACTGCCCTCCGCAGCGTCCCCCCACAGGTGGAAACCGAGGCCCCCTCGCCCCTCCCCGAAAACTGGCCCGCGCGCGAAGCCCTGCCGTCCGTGCTGGAGGCCTACCCGGAAATGGAGCCGGCACCGCCGGAGCTGGAGTTCCCCCGGGCCGTGGCCGGGCTGGAGGCCCCCGGGGTGCTGGTTCAGCTCAACTACACCTTTGTCTTCGTCCCCAAGTTCCCGCGCTACCGCCTGGCCGGGGACCTGGTACCCTGGCTGGGCGAGTGGCTGCGCCACTATGCGGTAGCCTTTCACTGGCGCGTCAACCGCCTGTATATCCGCCCGGACCACGTGCAGATCAGCCTCACCTGCCCGCCAACCACCGCGCCGGAGCGAGTGGCCCGCCAGCTCAAGCGGCTCAGCTCGGAAAAAATCTTTCAAGAGTTCCCGCGTCTGGTGCAAGACGACCCGAACAACGATTTCTGGGCGCCGGCCTACCTGTTGCTCGGCGGCGGCGAACTGCCCTCCCCGCAGCAAATCCTCGAATACATTGCCCACGTGCGGCGGCAGCAGGGACTGGCAGGCGGTTGAGCAACACGCTGCCCGAGCAACTGCAGACAGAACCGGGCGCGCCGCGCCAACCCCGGGCCACGCAGGTCGGCGTGCTGCTGCGCTTGCAGCCATTGCGTTGATACACAGTGAATCGCGAACGGAGTGACATGGCTCGACGAGACAAAACCCTGGATAAAATCCTACGAGGGGCATCGGACGCAAACATTCCGTTCACGGAATTGTGTCGTTTGCTGCGCCGTCTGGGTTTCGACGAGCGGATTCGTGGCAGCCACCACATCTTCACCAAAGAGGGTCTCAAAGACATTCTGAATCTACAACCCAAAGGAGTGAAGGCGAAGCCATATCAGGTGAAACAGGTACGCAACGTGATTCTCGAGTACAAACTTGGAGGTGAAGAAGATGATTCGGTATGAAGTCATAATCTACTGGAGTGAAGAAGACCGGGCCTTTATCGTAGAAGTGCCAGAACTACCAGGTTGCACGGCAGATGGCGCAACATATCAAGAAGCGCTCGCTAATGCGGAAGTTATCATCCAGGAGTGGATTGAAACAGCGCGGGAATTGGGGCGACCGATTCCAGAACCGAAGGGGCGGTTGGTTTACGCATAGGACACCGTGTCTCCCATCCTCTACCTCATTGACGGCCACGCCCTGGCCTATCGCACCTACTTTGCCCTGACCGGCATCGGCGACGCCTCGCGCTGGCTCACCCGCGAGGGCGAGCCGACCGCCGGCACCTACGGCTTCACCAGCGTGCTCTTCAAGATTCTGGAGCAAGACCACCCCGAATACCTCGCCGTCTCGTTCGACACCGGGCGCACCTTCCGCGACGACCTGTACCCGGACTACAAGGGCACCCGCGCCAAAATGCCGGATGATCTGCGGGTGCAACTGGACCGCATCCGCGAGGTGGTGCTGGCCTTCAGCCTCCCCATCCTCGAGGCCGATGGCTACGAGGCCGATGACGTGCTGGGCAGCGTGGCCCGCAAAGCCGCGACCCTCGGCCTGCACACCCTCATCCTGACCGGCGACCGCGACCTGCTGCAACTGGCCGCGCCCCACACCACCATCCGCCTGGCCGGCAACAAACTCTCGGAGGCTCAGGACTACGGCCCGGCAGAGGTGGAAGCCCGCTACGGCGTGCGCCCCGACCAGTTTGTAGACTACAAAGCCCTGATCGGCGACAGCAGCGACAACATCCCCGGCGTGGCCGGCGTGGGCGAAAAAACCGCCGCCAGCCTGCTGCAACAATACAGCACGCTGGACGAAATTTACCGCCATCTGGACGAAGTGCCCGGCCGCTTTCAGAAAAAGCTGGCAGAGGGCAAAGACAACGCTTACCTCAGCCAGCGGCTCTCGCGCATCGTCACCGATCTGGACTTCCCCTTCGAGCTGCCGACGGCCCGCGTGGGCCAGTACGACCGCGCTCGCGTAGCCGAGCTGTTCCGCGTCCTGGAGTTTCGCTCCCTGCTGGCCCGGTTGCCGCAGGAAGAAGGAAGAAGGAAGGAGGAAGAAGGAAGGAGGAAGGAGGAAGAAGGAAGAGGGAAGGAGGAAGAGCAGGGAGAGAAAACACCCCCGTCCCGCGCACCCGTCCAGCCCTCCCTGTTCGAGGAGGCCCTGCCCCCCCGCCCCCCTGCTCCCCCGCTCCCCCGCGCCGTGATCGTGGCCGAGGAGGCCGCCCTGAAAGCTCTCTGCGATGTGCTGCGCGGCGCCTCCACCGTGGCCTTCGACGTGGAAACCACCTCCACCGATCCGATGGCCTGCGAACTGGTGGGCATTGCTCTGGCAGTGGGGCCGGGCGAGGGCTACTACATCCCGATCGGGCATCACGGCGAAAGCCAGCTCCCGCTGCCGCAGGTGCTGGCAGCCCTGCGCGGCCCGCTCAGCGACCCGAGCATCGCCAAAGTGGGCCACAACGCCAAGTACGATTATGTGGTGCTGGCCCGCCACGGGCTGGAAGTGGCGCCCATCACCTACGACACCATGCTGGCCGAGTGGCTGTGCGAGCCGGCCTCGCGCAGTCTGGGGCTGAAAAACCTGGCCTGGCGCCGGCTGGGCGTCGAGATGACCGAGATTACCGAACTGATCGGCAAGGGCAAAAAGCAGATCACCATGGCGGAGGTGCCGGCCGCAACTGCCGCCCCCTACGCCGCCGCCGACGTGGACATGACCCTGCGCCTGATTCCGCTGCTCACCGCCGAACTGCAGCAAAAGAATGCCGAGGGCCTGCTGCACGATCTGGAAATGCCGCTGCTGCCGGTGCTGGCGCAGATGGAAATGAACGGCATCTGCCTGGATACC
Organism: uncultured Anaerolineales bacterium; assembly: GCA_964478665.1. GTDB lineage: Bacteria > Chloroflexota > Anaerolineae > Anaerolineales > CAYZNA01 > CAYZNA01. The sequence goes on along the minus strand of CAYZNA010000100.1, from coordinate 5,886 downwards.
GGCTTTCTGGCCCGGATGTCTGCCACGCTGGAGCAGCGGCTGGCCGAGATCGAGCGCGCAATCTACGCCGACGTGGGCTACCAATTCAACATCAACTCCACCCAACAACTCTCCGATGTGCTGTTTGGCACGCTCGGGCTGTCCACCCAGGGCGTCCCGCGCACCCGCACCGGCAAGTACTCCACCGCCGCCGAAGTGCTCGACAACCTGCGCGGCCAGCCCCCGATTGCTGCTATCGGGGGCCAGCATCCAGTGCTGGACCGCATTCTGGAGCAGCGCGAGCTTTCCAAACTGAAGTCCACTTATGTGGACGCGCTGCCGCAGGCGGTCAATCCGGTCACCGGGCGGGTGCACACCAAATACAACCAGGCCGGGTCGGTCACCGGGCGCATCGCCTCGGAAGGACCGAACTTGCAGAACATCCCCATCCGCACCGAGATGGGACGCCAGGTGCGGCGGGCTTTTGCCGCCAGTCCCGGCTGGCAACTGGCGGCCGTGGACTACTCGCAGGTGGAGCTGCGCATCGTGGCCCACCTGGCCGGGGATCGCGGCATGCTGGATGCCTTCCGCGCCGGGCAGGACATCCACGCTGCCACCGCCGCGGCGGTGTTCGGCGTCCCGCTGGCGCAGGTCACACAGGGCCAGCGGCGAGATGCCAAGGCCGTCAACTTCGGGCTGATCTACGGCATGAGCGCCTTCGGGCTGACCCGTTCCACCGAACTCACCCTGGCCGAGTCCGAAAACTTCGTGAAAGCCTACTTTGAGAAATTCCCCGGCGTGGCCGATTACCTCGAGCGGACCAAAGCGCTGGCCCGCGAGCAGGGCTACGTGGAAACCCTGTTCGGGCGCCGGCGCTACTTCCCGGTGTTGCAGCGGCCGGCCTCCACTCGCGAGGATGCTATCCAGCGTTCACGCGCCGACCGCGAGGCCATCAACGCCCCGGTGCAGGGCACTGCCGCCGACATTATGAAGCGCGCCATGGTGGAGATGGCCGCCGCGCTGGCGCGCTCCGGACTGCGCGCCCGCATGTTGCTGCAGGTGCACGATGAACTGGTGTTTGAATGTCCCCCGGAAGAGGCGCCGGCGCTGGTCGCGCTGGCCCGGCAGGTCATGGAGGGCGCGTGCAAGCTGGACGCCCCACTCAAGGCCGATGCCCGCACCGGCGCCAACTGGGATGAAATGGCCCCCCTGTAGGCTATTGCTGGCCTGGCCGTTGTGCTATACTCGCAACCGGCGCAACCCCGCATTTGCCCCCTCCGATAAGACGTATTCCGCGCCGTCCACGCCGGAACCGGCGCGCGATACGAAATACGCAATACGCTATGACCGGACATCGCGACCTGTTCGAACAAGCCATGCGCCAGGGCCACTCGGCCGCCTGGGACCAACAATGGGAGCGGGCCATTGCCGCCTACCGGCGCGCTCTCGAAGAGTTCCCGGACGACCCGAACACCCTTACCTCGCTGGGACTGGCGCTGCTGCAAGACCGGCAACTCCCGGACGCCCTGGAGATGTATCAACGCGCGGCAGCGGCCAACCCGCAGGATTTCGTAGCCCATGAGAAGGCCGCCGAGATCCTGGAGCGGCTGGGACGGATCGAGGAGGCCGCGCGCAGCTATATGGCAGTGGCCGAGATTCACCTGCGGCGGCGCGACGTGGAGAAGGCCATTGACAATTGGGGCCGGGCCTCGCGGCTGCTTCCCGGCGACCTGCCCACCCACTCCCGGCTGGCCCTGGCTTTCGAGCGCACCAATCGCAAACGGGAAGCGGTAGGGGAATACCTGACCCTGGCGCGCATCCTGCAGGGCATGGGCGAAGCCGAGAAAAGCCGCCAGGTGGTGGCGCGCGCCCTGCAGCTCGAACCGCAGCACCCGGGCGCACAACAGGCGCTGAAGTTGCTGCGCGAGGGGCTGCCTCTGCCTGCTCACGAGCACCGCCGGGGAGGCACCGGCCCGCTGCGCATGGCTCAGGTGCAGGCCTTCATTGCCCCCGAGCCGGCCAGCGCCGACAACCGCCCCCGCGAGGCCACACACAACCCGATTGAGCTGACCCGCCAGGCCGCCCTCACCACCCTCGCCTCCATGTTGTTCGATCAGGGCGAGGAGATGGAGGAAGCCCCGCCAACCGGGATGGACCTGGGCGCCCTTACCCAGGGCCGCAGCGCCCTTAAAGGCGCCCTGCGCAACGAACAGGCGACGCCCAAAACCGACCACGCGCGCATCGCTCTGCACCTGGGCCAGGCCATTGATCTGCAGACTCACGGCGACGACGGCGCAGCCGCCGGCGAGCTGGAGCGCGCCATCAACGCTGGCCTGGACCACGCCGCGGCTTACTTCAACCTGGGCGCCCTGCTGCTGGAACAGAAGCGACCACAGCAGGCCATCCCGCACCTCGAAAGGGCGCTGGCCAACCCGGACTACACGCTGGGCGCGCGCTACGCCCTGGGGGAAGCCCACAACCAATTGCAAGATTACCCGGCGGCGGCGCTGAACCATCTGGAGGCGCTCAAGTTGGCCGACCTGACCACCGTGGCCGCCGGACGCGCCGAGGAACTCGGCCAGTTTTACGAAACCTTGATCGAGAACCTCTCGCGCCAGAAGAACGACGGCGAGCTCAAGCAAACCGCCGCTGAACTGTCGCGCTTTCTCTCTGGCGAGGGCTGGGAGGAGCGGCTGCGCAAAGCGCGCGCCCAGCTTGACCGGCAGTCTGAGGAGGGCGCTGTCACCCCGCTGGCCGACATGCTGGCAGTCACCGGCACCGAGCAAGTGATCGAATCGCTGGCCTTGATTGACCAGCACACAGCGCGCGGCTTTTACGCCACCGCCATGGAAGAAGCCTACCGCGCGCTGGACTTTGCCCCCACCTATTTGCCCATTCACCTGCGCATGGCCGCGCTGCTGTCAAGAGAGGGGCGCGACAAAGCCGCGCTGGCCAAGTACACCGCTGTGGCCGAAACCTACCGCATGCGCGGCAACGCCGCCCAGGCCGCCCGCATCTTGCAAGACGTGGTCCGGCTGGCCCCCATGGACCTGGCCGTGCGCGCCCGGCTGATCGAGACGCTGGCGGCGCAAGACAGGACCGACGAAGCCCTCAGCCAATACCTCGACATGGCCGAGATTTACTACCGGCTGGCCGATCTGGACATGGCGCGCACCACCTACGCCAACGCCCTCAAGCTGGCTCAACGCTCCTCCGTAGATCGGGCCTGGTCGGGGCAAATTCTGCACCAGATGGGCGACATTGACCAGCAGCGGCTGGACTGGCGCCAGGCCCTGCGCGTGTACGAGCAAATCAAAACCATCATGCCCAACGATGAGAAGGCGCGCGAGTTGCTGATCAACCTGAACTTCCGCCTGGGCCAGAACCGGCAGGCGATTGCCGAGCTGGACGATTACCTGCGACACCTGCTCAGCCAGAACCGCCTCGACCGCAGCCTGACCTTGCTGGAAGAACTGGTCCACGCCCGGCCGGAGGAGCATGGCCTGCGCCTGCGCCTGGCTCAGGTCTACAAGCAGGCCAGTCGCCCGCAGGAGGCGATGGTGCAACTCGACGCCCTGGCCGAGCTACAGCTCGATGCCGGACAGACCGCCGAGGCTGCCAGGACAGTCCAACAGATTCTGGCCCTCAATCCGGCCGACGCCGAGGGCTACCGGCAATTGCTGGCCCGGATCCAGCCACCCGGGCCGGGAACGCCCGCCGTCGCTCGCCTTCAGCCTCACACTCCAGAGCTATCGTGACCGACCTGCTCGAAGAAATCTCCATTCTCGTTCAGCGCCTGAACTGGCTCAGCCTTGTTGACATTGCCCTTGTTACCCTGATGTTCTTTCTGCTGCTGGCGCTGGTGCGCGGCACCCGCGCGGTGGTGCTGCTGCGCGGCGTGTTGCTGCTCACCATCATCATCGCCCTGCTGACCAGTTTCATTCCGCTGCCGGCCTTCTCGTGGCTGCTCACCACCACCCTGCCGGCCCTGCTCATTGCCATCCCGGTCATCTTTGCCCCGGAGTTGCGCCGCGCCCTCGAACGGCTGGGGCAGGCCGGCGCCTTTCTGAACTTCGCCGCCCGCGAACCGGACGTGCAACCCGTCATCCGGGCCATCTGCACTGCCAGCCAGCGGCTGTCCGACCGGCGCCACGGCGCACTGATCATCATCGAGCGCGAGGTCGGCCTGCAAGAATACGTGGATACCGGCGTGAAGCTGGACGCGGTGGTCGGGCCGGAACTGCTGGTGCAGATCTTCTACGTCAAGACCCCGCTGCACGATGGGGCCGCCATCCTGCGCGGCAACCGGGTAGCCGCCGCTGCCTGCGTCATGCCCCTCTCCTCCAGCGGCGCCATGAGCGATCGCCCGATGGGCCTGCGCCACCGCGCCGCGCTGGGCATCACGGAGGTCAGCGACGCGGTGGCGGTGGTGGTCTCTGAGGAGACCGGCGCCATTTCGGTGGCCCACAACGGGCGCATGATCCGCCGGCTGGACCTCACCCGGCTGCAGAACATTCTCACCGCCTTCTACCGGCCGCGTAGCTCCGGCGGCCTCTCCGCGCGCTTCGCCCGCTCGGTGGCCCACCCGCCCCCCGCCGACTCGGGCTTCAAACCGCAGGACACTTGAGCAATCGCTCTCTCCGGCCCACAGGCGCCAGAAATCGGTAGCCAGTAATCAGTCCCCACTCCCCACTCCCCACTCCCCAAAGGAACCCCTCTCGTGCCTGACCCTCGTGTTTCCAAACTTGCGCAAGTGCTCGTCCACTACTCGCTGGACCTTCAACCGGGCGACCAGTTCGTGCTGCGCACCAGCCCGCTGGCCGAAGAACTGAATCTGGCCGTGTACAGGGAGGCTGTGCTGGCCGGCGCACACACCACCATCCTGATGTCTCTGCCCGGCGCCGAAGAACTGTTCTACAAGCACGCCTCCGAAGCCCAACTGGACTACGTTTCCCCCATCCGCCGCCTGATCGCCGAAACCTTCGACGCCAGCCTGTACATCGAAGCCGAGCACAACACCCGCGAACTGACCGGGGTGGGCCCCGCCCGCCAATCTCGCGTGAGCAGAGCCGGCCGCGAAGTGAGCAAGATCTTCCTGGAACGTTCCGCCCGCAAGGAGCTGCGCTGGGCGCTTACCGTGTACCCCACCCACGCCATGGCCCAGGAAGCCGATATGGGGCTGACTGACTATCAGGACTTTGTGTACGGCGCCGGGCTGCTGGACCAGCCCGACCCGATGGCGCTGTGGAAGCACGAAGGGGACCGCCAGCGCGAACTCATCCGCTGGCTGGACGGCCGCGATCAGGGCACCCTGAAAGGCAGCAACATTGACCTGCGGCTCTCCATCAAAGAGCGCACGTTCATCGAAGCCGACGGGCGCTACAACTTTCCCGACGGCGAAATCTTCACCGGCCCGGTGGAGCACTCGGTAAGCGGCTGGGTGCGTTTCGCCTACCCGGCCATCTACGGCGGGCAGGAAGTCACCGACATCGAGCTGTGGTTCGAGGACGGCAAAATCGTCAAAGAGAAGGCCAACAAAGGCCAGGAACTGCTCACCGCCCTGCTCAACACCGACGAGGGCAGCCGCTACCTGGGCGAGTGGGGCATCGGCACCAACTACATGATCCGGCGGTTCACCAAGAACATGCTCTTTGATGAAAAAATGGGCGGCACCATCCATCTGGCGGTCGGCGCCAGTTACCCGGAAACCGGCGGCAAGAACGAATCCGGCATCCATTGGGATATGCTGTGCGACATGGCGCAGAGCGAGATCACGGTGGACGGCGATCTGTTTTACAAAGACGGCCAGTTCGCAATCTGAAGCCCGGTCGCAGGAAGGGGATGCGCCTCTGAAGGCCGTCAACTTCGGGCTGATCTACGGCATGAGCGCCTTCGGGCTGACCCGTT
>CAYZNA010000099.1:5482-10115 GCA_964478665.1 uncultured Anaerolineales bacterium | reverse complement strand
CCACAGCGCCATCCCCGCCTGATCCGACTGGGCCTCGGCCTCCGCGCGGGCAGCTTCGGCCTCAGCGCGGGTCTCGGCTTCCGCCATGGCTGCCTGGGCCTGCTCGGCGTTGCGCAGCCGCTCGCCGGTCTCGCCGTTCCAGAGCGCCGCCCGCCCGTTCTCCAGCCCGATGAACAGGCCGACCGTCTCGCAGTACAGGCGTCCATCCTCGTCCGGTTGCATCAGGCGATAGCGATCTCCTGCCAGCCGGTAGCCGATCACCTCGTCAGTCATGCGTCTCCGGCGCCGCACCCAGTCCAGAATCACGTATTCCCGAATCCCGACCCGTTCGTATATATCAACCTTTTTCTCGCGGTCGGCCGTGCGATAGTGCGGCGAGACAATCTCGATCACCAGGATCGGGCGCGTACCCTCGGCCAGCACGTTGAAAGCACCCCGGTCGGCCCGTGGATCGCGCACGTTGGGCACCACCGAGAAGTCCGGCGATGGCTCGTCCAGGTCGGGGAGGCCCCATTGCATAATCAGATCGTTGAACACGGTCAGGTCGGGGCGATGCTGTTTGAGGAAGGGTACCAGCATGGCGGCCAGATCCCACTCGGCCTGGGCGTGCAACGGGCGTTTGGGCATGACGTCCCCCTCTTGCGGATTAAGGAAGTCGTACTCGGTCAGCAGGCGGTACATGGTTTTCTGTGTGCCGTCCGGCTGGCGCACCTGCACGTAGCGGAAGCCGCGCAGCAGGTCATTGTCGGGCGCGGAGGGATTCACTATCTGCGGGTCGGACCGGACATCTTCCCATTCCAGCACGGGAGCGGGGGCGTCGTCGGCAACAAAGTCGGCCATGGGCGTTCTCCTTTCCGGCGGGGTCTCAATCGCGCAGCAGTTCCTTCACCAGGGCGCGGGTGACGTGGGCCTCAAAGTGGCGCGGGCCGCGCTCGTCGGCGGTCAGGAAGGGCAGGGAGATGGTGGCGGCCGGCTCGCTCTTGAGCTGCGCTACAGTCTTTTCGGCCGCCTCGACGATGCGGTTGTAGGCCAGCGGCTCGTCGGCCACGCGCACCCCGGTCTGCTCAAAAGCCTGACTGAGCAGCCAGCGCACCAGGGCATCGGTCTCGCGCGCGGAGGGGGCCGGGGCCGCCGGCCCGGCCAGGCGCTTCAACAGGTCAGCAGCCGGAGACCCCTTGAGGGCGGACAGCAGGTCCTGGCGCTCTTCCAGCCGGCGCAGGAGCTGGCCGAGGCCGTAGGCGGCCAGAATAATCACTATTCCGACGATCAGCAGTGTTGGGAATCCCATGCCGGGCGGTCTCCAGTGTGGTTCCTTCGAGCGACAGCAAGATTATAACCCGGCAACTGCAATTTAGGGAGTTGCCTGGCGCTATCCACCGAACAGCCTGGCCCAGAGCGGCGGGCCGAGGATCAACAGCCCAACCAGCGCCGCTGCCAGGGCGGCGATCAGCACCGCTGCCGCGCCCACGTCTTTGCCCACCTTCGCCAGCGGGTGCAGCTCCGGGCTGGCCAGGTCCACCACCGCCTCCAGCGCGGTGTTGAGGAACTCGCCCATCCATACCACCGCCATGGTGAGCACGATCATCGCCCACTCCAGCCGCGAGAGCTTCAGCCACAGCCCGAGCAGGACCACGGCGGTGGAGATCAGGGCGTGAATCCAGGCGTTGCGCTGGGTGAGCAGCACAAACCACCAGCCGGAAAAAGCATATTTGAAAGCCAGCAAGCGAGCGCGCATGGCGCAGATCCAATCCTCACTTACCACTTACCAATCCCCGCCCCTGCTGCACGCTCTTGCGGCGGCGACTGCCGCCAAGATCCAATCCTCACTTACCACTTACCAATCCCCGCCCGGCATGCCCAGCTCTTGCAGAATGGCCGCCTGCGCCGCCCACATGGCTTGTTTGCGCTCGGGCGTGTCGTGATCGTGGCCCAGCAAGTGCAGCACGCCGTGCACTGCCAGCAGGCGCAACTCGGATGGCAGGCTGTGGCCGGCGGCCTGCGCCTGCGCCCGCGCCCGCGGCAGAGAGATGGCGATATCCCCGAGGTAGAGCGCGTCCCCCTCCACGCTCCCCGGCAGGGCGCCGGGCCGGGGCAGTTCGCCGGAGGGGAAGGAAAGCACGTCGGTGGGGGCGTCGTGGCCCAGAAAGTCGCGGTTGAGGGCCTGCAGGGCCTCGTCGGTGGTCAGCAGCACGCTCAGTTCGGCCGGCGCCGGGGCCGAACCCTGGCGCAGCGCGGCGCGGACCGCCCCCCGCAACAGGGCAGCGCCGGCCTCCCCGGCGCAGGACTTGTGGATGTGCACGTGCACGCGGTAGGGAGGCATCAGGGGGCGGGGGGCAGCGCCGGTTCCCCCGCGGCGGGCAGGCGCGGGACCTGGCTTGCCGGGGTCTCCTCGTTGCCAGGGTACATGATCCGGGCGTGGAAGGTCCCCTTCAGAGTGGCGAGGAAGGCCTTGCGGATGGCAGTCAGATCGCGCAGGGCCAGGTCGGTGTCGTTGAGTTGGCCCTGGGCCACCCGCTCCTCAACAACGCGTCGGACCAGCCGGTCCATCTCCTCCGGTGTGGCCGGCCGCACCGCCCGGACGGTGGATTCGCAGGCGTCGGCCAGCATCAGCAGGGCGGTTTCTCTGGACTGCGGGCGCGGGCCGGGGTAGCTGTAGTCGGCCGGGTCCACCTTGCTGGCGTCGCCGCCGGCCAGCTCTACCGCGCGCGAATACTGATACATGGCGCGCAGCGTGCCGTGGTGTTCCGGGATGAAGTCGCGGATGGCGCCCGGCAGCCGGTACTTGCGCGCCAGTTGCAGCCCGTCGGTCACGTGACCGATGATAAAGCGCACGCTGGTCAACGGATCGAGCCGGTCGTGGACGTTGCCGCCATCTATCTGATTTTCCACGAAATAGGCCGGGTGCAGCGCCTTGCCGCAGTCGTGGTATAGCGCGCCCACCCGCGTCAGGATCGGGCTGGCGCCAATTTGCTCGGCGGCGTGCTCGGCCAGGTTGGCTACTTGCAGGCTATGCTGGTATGTCCCCGGCGCGTTGCGCAGGATAAACTGGAGCAGGGGATGATCCGGGCGCGAGAGTTCGATCAGTTGCAGGCTGGTGGTAATATCCGCCACATGCAGCGCGCCCAGGGCAAACAGCAGCGGCAGGCTGAAGGTGACCGACAGCCCGTTGAACAGCCCGGCCCCCAGCAGGGTGGTCAGGCCCAGCAGATCGGTGGCGCCGTCCGGCAAGCGGAAGAGCAACACCGCGACAATGTTGCCCAGCGCCACCAGCAGCCCGGCCCGCAGGAAGTCGGTCACCCGCTCGCCCCGGCTCAGGCTGAGCGTGGCCAGAATGCCGCCCAGGCTGGCGTACACCGCCAGTTCCAGCGAATTCCCGCCAATGATCCCGACCAGCGCCCCCAGGATCACGGCCACCAGCAGGGCAAACTGCGGGCCGAATAGCACGGCCAGCATGATGGCCAGCGCGCCGGAGGGAAACAGATACGGCATTACCGTGCGGCCCGGGACCATCAGCCGGGCGCTGAGCAGAAACAGCAAGAACAGCGCGCAAAAAAGGATCAGGCGCCGCAGCGATTGCAACTGCGCCGGGCGGAAGCGCAGCACGAACAGCGCCAGAATCGCGCCGGCGGCCAGCACCGCCAGCAGCGCGCTGAGCAGCCCGGAGCGACGCTCCGCCGGCCGGATCAGCCCCAATTGCTGCATGGCCTCGTAATCAGCCGCGGAAATTACCTGCCCGCGCGTGACCAGCGTCTGCCCGGTGGCGAAAACCTGGGTGACCGGCGCCACCGCTTCGCGGGCGGCCCCGCGGGCGGCCTCGGTGGCTGCTTGATTGAACAGGCTGTTGGCCACCACAAAATCGCTCACCAGCCCCACCACCACCGCTGACTGCCGCTCGCTCAACTCGATGGTGACCAGGGTGGGCAACTGGCGGCGCACGTCGGCCACCCGGTCCTCCCGCACCGGGCCGCGCATTATCTGATCCAGCACCCGCACAGCCTCGGTCTTCACTGCCTCCCACTCGCCGTCGCTGAAGGCCAGAATGTGGGCGATGACCTCGGCCGGCAGGCTGACGTCGGCCAGGGCAGTCAGGTCGCGCGATTGCTGCTCTGCCGTGGCGTAGCTGTCGGCGCGCACCGCATCCACGTAGTTCAGCGCCGCGCGCAGCCGCTCCACCTGGCGGCGGCCAATGCGGGCGTCCGGCGGGTCAAAGATGGGAGCCACCGCCGACTCGGCCGCATCGCGGGCGGCCTCGGTCAGCACCTGGCTGGCATAGCTGATCGGGCGCGGGGAGAGCACATCCGCCGGGGCCACGTCCCCCACTTGCAGCGTCACCCCGTCCCCGGCTGCGGGCAGGATGGGGATACTCTGCAGCGCGGTGGCGGCCGCCATCGAGATCAGCACCGGCAGGCCGAACTGGATTGCGCGCCACAGGCCGCGCAGGCGCCAGCCCGGGGCGGAGAAGGTGGAGTCTTCGCCGTTCATCTGATCCTGGGTGGGGGACGTTTCCTGGCCCGACCGGGAGGCCTCAGCCACCGGCCCCCGGCCGTGCCTGGCCGGGGGCCAGCCCCCGATTGCCACTCTCGGGGGCCAGCGCCTGGCGCACGATCTCGCTCACCAACTTGCCATCGGCCAG
>CAYZNA010000099.1:0-5472 GCA_964478665.1 uncultured Anaerolineales bacterium | reverse complement strand
CGGAGAAGGTGGAGTCTTCGCCGTTCATCTGATCCTGGGTGGGGACTACAAATCTCAAACTTCAAACTTCAAACTTCAAACCGGGGCCCCGGCCGGGCGGGGGGACGGCTCAGCCGCCGGCCAGCGCCTGGCGCACGATCTCGCTCACCAACTTGCCATCGGCCAGTCCCCTGGTCTGCGGCCCGACCACTTTCATCACCTGGCCCATGGCCCCCGGGCCGGCGGCGCCGGTCCGTGCGATGGCGGCCTGCACCAGCGCCCGGATTTCCTCGCGGCTGAGCTGGCGCGGCAAATAGGCCTCGATGACGGCCAGTTGGGCCTGCTCGGCCCCTGCCAGGTCGGGGCGACCGGCCTTCTGCGCGTCGGAGGTGGCCTCACGGCGGGTTTTGGCCTCCTTTTGCAGCACGGTCTCCAGCGCGGCCTCATCCAGCGGGCCGCGCCGGTCCACCTCCGCAAGTTTGACCGCCGCCAGGATCATGCGCAGGGTGGACTTGCGCACGTCAGCGCCGGCGCGCATGGCGGCCTTCAGGTCGGATTGGAGTTGCTCTCGCGTTGCCATAGTGTGCGCTCCTGTGGTGGCGCTATTCATTCTTCGGTTCTCTTGTTGACGCTGCCGATGCGCCGGTAGACGTGACCGCGCACGCGGCACGGCGCGCCGCGCACCGGCTCTATGCTGGCGACGATGATGGTCTTTCCGTCCAGGTCCACCTGTTCTATAAGTATACCCGCAGGCGGGTTGACCGACTCTATCTTGCGGGTTATTTCATTGGACAGGTCATCCAGCGACTTACTCCCGATCTGAACGCCGGCGAGGGAGCGATCGGGATTCACCCCAAAGAGTACATGACCGCCGGTAGCGTTGGCGAATGCGACCAGCGCCTGGATAGCCTTTTCCAACTGTGACAGCGATTTCTTAAACTCGATGTGCTGGCCCTCGTCCAGCTTTATCCACCTGCGCACCCGTTCGGCGGTGGGTTGTTGGCGGTGGTGAATGGCTTCTTCCCAATCGGTAAAGGCGCGGACACGCAGCGAGTCGTTCAGATAGTCGCAAACGCCGTCGCTAAAGGGCGTTTCGTCCCCCGCGAGTAGCCGGTCAAGCGTCTGCCGGGCGGTGGTGACGAAGATGTGCTCAGATGCGAGCAACCCGAAACTGCTGAGCGCGACTCCGATGTCCTGCGCCAGTGGAGCCGGTAGATAGTATTTGAACTTGCCGCTCTGGCTGATGCGTTGATACCACGCAGTCACCCACGGGTCAGGATTGCCAGAGAGCCACGTTTTGTAGCGTTCCCGAATTTCCTCGCCCTCGTCCAATGCCAGTACGTGATGATGCAGGATTTCGTTCAACAGGCCCCATGCGTCGAGGTTGGCGCCTGTGACGGCCTGCAAGACGCTGGTGTGGACAACCCACTCAAATCCGTCCATTCGCCTGCCTGTGTGTTCTGGCCACGGCTTGAATGTGCTGGTCGGCCAGTCGTAATCCCTCGTCGAAGAAGCCCGGCGGAAAAGTAGCGAACTGGCCCAACTCGTTGATTTCAATTGGAATGACGCGCGTGCCCTCCGGGGCCGGCTCGAAGAAGTATATTGCCACGTTGTCGCGGGCGAGATTGCCCTCAGCAATCTGCACCTGAATCCGGCTGAGCAGATGCTCGCTGTGGGTCTCAACGATCAGCGTCTTCTCTTCCTTGCTGATGGCAGACAGCAGATCGGCCAGCCGCGCCTGCGCGCGGGGGTGGAGGTGGATTTCGGGCTGCTCGATGAGGAGGACTGAGTGAGCCGGGGCGAGAAAGCCCTCGACGATTATTGGCAGAATCTGTGATGCACCAAAACCCACACCCGGATAGTTGACCACGACGCCAATTTGCCAGTCGGTCAGACGCAGTTCGTAGACCGTCGGGGTAAGTGCGACCATCTCGATGCCCGATGCAATCTCAAATTCACGGAACCAGTGGCGAACCCCCGCCAGCAGATCGTCACGATTGTGCTTTGCCTCAGCAATAAGGACATCGAGCGCACGCTCGCCGGCCAGACCTACATCCCGTGGTGATTCACTGGACGCACGGTAGAATGACTCTGGACGCTGTCTCAAGGGGCCAAGGTAGAAGAGCCGGGCAAACAGTGACTCCAGTGCAAAGACATAGTCCTCGCGCTGTCTTGATACCTCAATGACGCTGTTGACATTGCCGGCAACAGCGGAGGGGAGTGGTACCAAATCGTAGAACTTGCGGGGCTGAACAGCGACATTGCTTACAGTGTAGTATTGGTTCGCCTCTGTTCTTTCGATAGCCAACTCTTTGTTGTTCTCCCTGTAGCCAGCGCGCTGAAGCCGAACCTCACCGTCAAAACCGAATTGACAGATGAAGTCAATCAACCAACCTCCAGAGTCGCCTCCGCCGAAGTTTTCCCGGAATGTGAAGCCGATTCCCAGTTCCCGCTGTCCGGCCTCCTCGCCGACAACTCGGTGAATACAATCGAGATAGGAACCTAGATTGACCCACGGGCCATTGAACTTGAGGGTAATCGATGGGTCGCGTTCATCCACTGTCTGCCGGAGCATTAGTAGCGCTTGCAGCACGCTGCTCTTCCCGGCGCTGTTCGGGCCAACAAGGAAAGTCAGCGGGCGGATTGCCATGTCGCCGGTATCGGCCAGCGATTTGAAATTCTGGATGCGAAGTCGAGTGATCATCTCGTTCCCCTTCCATTCAAACGGAATGCAGCAACGGATTGGTTTGCTCAGATCCGCCCAATCCATTGCCCTCCAGCCTCCCATACAGACCGCCGGGCGCCAGCCCGGTGAGCGTGGCCGGCGTGACTGTGTTCCACAGCATCTGCGGGGAGGTCAGTTCCACGCGCAGGTAATTGTCGCTCAGGCCGGACCAGCGGAACCCGGCCGGGCCGGCCTGACGGGTGGCCTCCCACAGCACGGGCAGCCGCCGGCCCACGAAGCGGCCGCGGTAGGCCAGCGCCGCGCTCTGCACACTATCATACACCAGTGCGCTGCGGCGTTTCTTCTCGGCCTCGGGCACCTGACCGGTCATACGAGCCGCGGCAGTGCCGGGCCGGGGCGAGAAGCGGAAGACGTGCACGCCGGCGAACTGCATCGCCTCCACAAAGGCCAGCGACTCAGCAAATTCGGCTTCGTCTTCGCCGGGGAAGCCGACGATCAGGTCGGTGGTCACGGCCACGTCCGGGATGGCGGCGCGGGCAGCGGCAACCAGCGCGGCGAACCCCTCCGGGGTGGTGTTGCGGGCCATGCGGCGCAGGGTGGCCGCGCAGCCGGATTGCAGCGGCAGGTGCAGGTGGCGGCACAGTCGCGGGCCGAACTCGCCCCACAGCGAGAAGAAGTCGCCGGTCAGGTCCCACGGTTCCAACGAAGATAGCCGCAGGCGGGGCAGGTCGGTTCCCCTCAGGATGGCGCGCACCAGCCCGGTCAGAGGCAGGGTGGAGAATCGTACAGTCACCCGGTCCTTGCCGCACGAGCCGAGATGTACCCCGGTGAGCACCGCTTCTTTGAAGCCGGCGGCCACCAGCGCCTCGATCTCGGCCACGATCTCGGCCAGCGGGCGGCTGCGCCCCGCTCCCCGGGCAAGGGTGGTAACGCAGAAGGTGCAGTGATTGTCGCAGCCATCCTGCACTTTCACGAAGGCGCGCGTGTGCGGCAGCGGATTATTGGCGGACCTTCGGGCGGATGCGGCGGAGGGGGGGCGGGGCAGCGGATTGTTAGCGGACCTTCGAGCGGAGGGCGCGAGAGTGTCGTCGGATGGCGGCGCGGCGGCGGGCGGTGGATTGGTGAAGCAGTTGAGCAGGTTGTCTTTCTCACGGTTGGGCACGGTGCGGGTCACGCCGGGCAGGGCAGCGGCCTCCCGAGGGCGCAGGGTGGCCCAGCAGCCGGTGGCCAGGATCGTGGCCTGCGGGTTGAGGCGGTGCGCCTGGCGCAGGCGGGAGCGGGAGTCGCAAGCGGCCTCGCGGGTGACGGCGCAGGTGTTGACCACCACGGCCTCAGCCTCGCTGCCCTCGGCGACTACCGTGTGGCCGGCCTCGCTTAGTTGGCGGGCCAGCGCGTCCATTTCGGCCCGGTTCAGCCGGCAACCGATTGAGGTGAGCCACACTCTCATGGCTGCGTCACCCGAAAGTTATCGAACAGCACATCCACGGCCCCGGCCTCGAACGATTGAGCGATCAGGCCGACGTCCCCGTGCGTGAAGTCGGCGTCGTTCACTTGCGCCAGTTGCACCTCGTTAGCCCACAGGGTGAGCTGGCTGTCCTTGCATTCGGCGCGCAGGCGGTTGACTGCCCCTCCCTGCCGGATGGCCGCGCTGAACTGCATATCGCGGCTGGAGAGCAACCGCGACTGGCCGTCTTTTGTTTTGCCGATGCCGTAGTAGCCGTCGGAGCTAATAATGAAGAAGTAGTAGGCCGGCTGCGCTGAACGACTGTCCTGGCGGCAGATCACCCCGAAGCTGTTGTCCTCGGCGCCGCCGTTGTTTACGCCCTCCACCTCCAGCACCACGTCGTTCAAGTCAAGCTTCGGGTTAGCCCACACGTCGTGGTTGGGCTGTTTGACCACGATGCGGAACTGCCCTTCGGCGTAGCCGGTCTCGCCCTCGGCAAAACTGCTCCGGGTCCAGCCGGAGCCGGGGTCGGAGAAGTCGTCGGTGAACAGCACGCTGCCGGACGGCTTTCTGGCCGGGGAGCAGGCGGCCAGCGCGAGGCACAGGCTGAGGGCGAACAGGGCGCCTGCGCGGCGAGCGGCGATCAGGGCACCAGTGTGAAACACGCTTTTTGCCTCAGGGCAAGTTACAGACTTGCCCTACTGGTTTTGCGTCATGGCGCAAAAACACTCAGGTCGTCGAAGGCCACCCGCACGCCGGGCGAATCAAAGGCCGCGGCGAGCAGGCCGATGTTGCCCCCGGGCGGCATGTCCGGATCGCGCGCGCTGGCAATGAAACGCGCGTTGACCCACAGGATGAGCTGCTCGCCGGCGCAGGCGGCGGTCAGCAGATTGGGGGTCTCGCCCGGCAGCAATGGCTCGATGGGCAGCAGCACCTCCGACGACAGGCCGATCAACTCCCCGGCGGCGCGCTTGCCAATGATGGCGAAATTGTCGGCGGTGACCAGAAAGAAGTAGTAGTTTTCGTCATCCCGGTAGCGGCAGACTACCCCGAAGCCGGCGTCCCGCGGGCCGGCCGGCCGCCGGACCGATACGTAAATCACGGTGTCGCCAAAGGCCACCCCGCCGGGCACGCTCAGGGCGCGCGTCCGGGGCGCGTCCACGCCGATGACAAATTCCCCGTCGCGGTAGCCGGCGCTGGCCTGCGGTGTGCTGTAGGCCGCCCAGGCGCGCCAGACGCTCTCGAAGCGGTCGCTGAACAACTCGCGGACGCTCTCGGGCAGCGGCGTGCTGAGCGGGGCGGGTCTGGCCGCCACGGTGGCCGCCAGCCGCGTGGCGCCGGGGTCAGCCTGCGACCTTGTGGG
>CAYZNA010000098.1:0-10119 GCA_964478665.1 uncultured Anaerolineales bacterium | reverse complement strand
AATGGTACTCCCTTCGGGGCCGGATTCTGTAGCGTCGGAATTACCGAATGCTCTCTCTCATGGATACCCCTCTTGTTACGATTTACACCGACGGGGCCTGCGACCCGAACCCCGGCCCCGGTGGCTGGGCGGCCATTCTCCGCGCGGGAAAGCACACCCGCGAATTGACCGGCGCCGCCCCGGAGACCACCAACAACCGCATGGAGCTGACCGCCGCAGTGGAGGCGCTGCGGGCGCTCAAGCAGCCCTGCCGCGTCGCGCTGCACACCGACTCTGAGTACCTGCAAAAGGGCGTCACCGCGTGGCTGCCGCGATGGCAGGCGCGCGGCTGGCGCAGGTCGGGCAAGAAGCCGGTGGCAAATCAGGACCTGTGGCAGGCCCTGCTGGCGGAGACGGAGCGGCACGAAATCGAATGGCGCTGGGTGCGGGGACACGCCGGGAACCCGCTCAACGAACGGGCAGACCGGCTGGCGACGGACATGATCCCGCTCCCGGCCCTGCCACCGGACGACCCGGGGACCGCCAGCCTGTACGTGGGCGTATCCTGCCCGGGGACCGCGGGTGGGTGGGGGGTCGTGCTGCGCGCCGGGGAGGCCGGCCAGGAGCTGTCCGGGCGCGAGTCGCGCACCACCGCCAACCGCCTGCTGATCCTCGCCGCCGCCGAGGGGCTGCGCCGCTCCCCGGCCGGGATGCCGGTCCGGTTGTACACCAGCGCCGAGTACCTGAAAAGGGGCGCGACGGAGTGGCTGGCAGGCTGGCAGCGCAACGGCTGGCGCACGCGGGAAGGCCAGCCGGTCAAGAATCAGGATGCCTGGCGCGCGCTGGTGGAGGCCGCCGCCGCGCGCGAGGTGCAGTGGCAGATCGTCAAAGGCGAGACTCCGCCTGCGCTGGTCCGCGCGGCAGCGCTGGCAGCAGAAATGGTACAATGAAACTTGGGCGGTAATGCTGGAGAAAGAGGACTGGCCGAATTGGAGGATCGCCCATGATTTCTGGAAGTGCCTTAAGCGACGAGTTGAGCTCGGGGGTCAGACACTATGGAAACTAGCGATCATACAGGGGATGTTCTGTCAGCTGCGATTACCCTATTTGTGGTCACGTCAGCGCTCTCAGCCGTCTTGCCCTTTATTACGGGAATGAGAGGCACTCTGCTATCCGCCATTAGTCCCTTTTTTGAACCTGTTCTTCTCATATCCGCCATTGTGTTGATCTACAACGTCGCGGCTTTTCTGGCGGTGCTGCTGGCAATGTACGATATACTGCTGAAAGAGAATCGCCCTCCGTGGCATCTTTTGTCACCACTATCGCATTCTATGGCGATGGTTTTCTATGTCGTTGTGCTCCTCATGATCGCCAACATTGTGATCGTCTTCTTTGTGGCGGGTTCTCTCTCCTCAGCGAAGGTTGGTTGAGATGAAACTGGCTCCGGGATTCATTTTCGTTCAGGCACTTGTGTTGGCACTAGCGGGAACGATTCTGCTGTTGTCTTCCTACACTTCAGTAAGGATAGTGGGCGCGTTTCTTCTGGTAGGCGGGAGCATTGGACTGATCGTTGCAAAGTCAGTGGCGCACAACATTGTCCAGGCCGTCAGTGAAACAGCCCGCGTCTTGACTCTTACCACTCTGAGACTAAAAAAACTCGCGCCTGGAGCGTTCATAACGCCACTGGCGGGCGTCGACGCAAGCCTGAAGAAACAGATCCCCCTATACGGAACAACGCATATCGGTCGTGATAGGCGTATTTCGGAAATTGTCCTCCACGCTGACGAGGAAACGAGTCCGATCAGTGGGCTTCATTGCACGATTCTTGAGGAAGACGGAGCATTTCGAATCAGGGACGAAGAGAGTACAAACGGGACCTACTTGAACGACATGCTACTTACACCGGAGACAAAGCAACTCATAGATGGAGATGTGATTGAATTGGGCCAGGTAGCCCGTGGCGGAATACGTCTCCAGTTTAGCATCCCTGTGCCCGAAGACACTTCTTCGCATTGACACACTCTTGCTCAAATGACATCCGAAGCACTGGTTGTTCTGCGGAAAGTTGATAGCGAACTCCAGGGCATCCGCCCGGGGACAAGCATCGGGCCGTACCTGATCCATGGATCATTTCGACATGGTCGGGGAGGAATGGCGTATGTATTCAAGGCTTCACTGAAATCCAATCCTGAGGAGCGTGTGGCCCTGAAAATAAGCCGCTTCGACTCTGCAACATCGTTCAACCCGCTTATCCACGAGGCGACCGTCCTACAGCATCTCGATCATCCTGGCATTATCCGACTGTTGCCTATACCGCTGGCAACCAAACGTAGCGTATACGTGGCTCGGGCACTAGAGATCAGAGGCCAGCCCTGGTTCTTAGCAATGGAATACCTCTCAGGGGGATCGCTGGATACACATCTTCGCCACGTGAAGCGTATGGGTGTTGAGCAGGCAGCCACTCTCGCCTTCAGAGTCGCACTCGCCCTGGACTACTTGCACTCGCAGGGATTCGCGCACCTCGACGTCAAACCCGGCAATATCCTTTTTCGTCAGGAGCTCCCTATGAACCCTGCCTCTGACCCTGTCCTGGTTGACTTCGCACTAGCAGCGAGAAAAAAAGATCGTTTTGAGGCCGGTACTCCCGCGTTCATGTCGCCAGAGCGCTGGTCGGTGGTACGTGGTGAACAGGCTCCGGAGTCGCTCACGCGCGACCCTGCAATGGCAGATGTATTTAGCCTGGGCGTAGTTCTTTACCGCGCAGTAACTGGCCGACTACCCTTCCAGGGATTCACCGAAGGAAGTATCAGAGGTGCTATCCTTCGACATACGGCTGAGCGCCCGATTTCTATTATCCCGCAACTTCCTCAGAGAATAGATGAACTGATCATGTCGTGCCTGGAAAAAGACCCCCGACTTCGGCCATCAGCAGCAGAGGTCGCCGGCGTATTAGAGGCTTTCGCCAACGAAAACTAGAGGAGTCCCCCATGCCCAACGGATACAATGGAAAGATCCTGCACGTTGACCTGACCCACGAGAAGTTGACCATCGAAGAGCCCCCGGAGAGCTTCTACCGTCGCTATCTGGGCGGCAGCGCCATGGGGATGCACTACCTGCTCAAGGAAATGCAGCCCGGCGCCGACCCGCTCGGGCCGGGGAACGTGCTCACCCTGATGCTCTCGGTGCTGACCGGCGCCCCCATCTCCGGGCAGAGCCGCATGACCGCCAGCGCGCGCTCCCCGCTGGTAGATGGCGTGGGCGATTCGCAGTGCGGCGGCTTCTGGCCGGCAGAGCTCAAGTTTGCCGGCTTCGATGGGATCGTGGTCAAGGGCCGGGCCGGGCGCCCGGTTTACCTGTGGATCAAAGATGGCCAGGCCGAGCTGCGCGACGCCTCCCACCTGTGGGGCAAGATCACCGGCGAGGCCGAAGCGCTGCTCAAAGCCGAGCTGGGCGACGACAAAGTCGAAATCCTGCAGATCGGCCCGGGCGGCGAGAGACTGGTGCGCACCGCCGCTATCATGAACATGAGCAACCGCGCCAACGGTCGCACCGGCATGGGCGCGGTGATGGGCAGCAAAAACCTCAAGGCCATCGCCGTGCGCGGCTCCAGCAAACGCCTGCCGCTGGCCCACCCCAGAAAGCTGAACGCGCTGGCCAGACAGGGCGCCGCCGAGCTGGACGGCAACGCCGACATGAAGGGCCTGCAAGACATGGGCACCGCCTCGGTGCTCTCGTTCCAGCACGCGAGCGGCACCCTGCCCACCCGCAACTACGACGAGGGCCAGTTCGAGAACTTCGACCCGATCTCGGGCGAGGTGATGACCGAGACCATTCTGGTGGAAAACGACACCTGCTACGCCTGCACCGTGCGCTGCAAGCGGGTGGTGGAAACCGAGTTCATCAACAACCCGGTGCTCAAGCACTACGGCGGGCCGGAGTACGAAACCCTTTCCACCTTTGGCTCCTATTGCGGCGTGGACAATCTGGACGCGGTGGCCCTCGCCAACCAACTGTGCAACCAGTACGGCCTGGATACCATCGGCACCGGCGCCACTATCGCCTGGGCCATTGATTGCTTCGTCAACGGCGCGCTGACCGCCCAGGACACCGGCGGGCTGGAATTGCGCTACGGCGACGCCGAAACCATGGTCAGGTTGACCGAGATGATTGCCAACCGCGAGGGCTTCGGCGACGTGCTGGCCGAAGGTTCGCGCAGGGCCGCCGACCGGCTGGGCAAGGGCCACGACTACTTGATCACGGTCAAGGGCGCCGAGGCCCCGGCTCACATGCCGCAGGCCAAACGCTCGCTGGGCCTGATCTACGCCGTGAACGCCTTCGGCGCCGACCACCAGTCCTCCGAACACGACCCGATGGTAGAAGAGGGCGGCGGCGACCTGTACTTCAACCGCCTGCAGATGCTCGGGCTGAAGACCGGCCTGGCCGCCCGCTCGCTGGACGACGACAAAATCACCTTCGCCCACAAGACGCACCAGTTCTACTCCTTCCTCGATAGCGCCGACCTGTGCCAGTTTGTCTACGGGCCGGCGTGGACCCTGTACGGGCCGCAGGAGGCCATTGACACGGTGCGCGCCATCACCGGCTGGGAGGACTTCGGGCTGGAGGACATCCTCGCTGTGGGCGAGCTGCGCTTGAACATGATGCGCCAGTTCAACGCCCGCGAGGGCCTCACCCGCGCCGATGACAAGTTGCCAGCGAAGTTCTTCAAAGCGCTCAAAGGCGCCGGCCCCACCGCCGGGGTGCGGTTGGATATGGAGGAGATCGAGTACGCCAAAGAGAAGTATTACGAACTTGCCGGCTGGGACAAAGAGACCGGCAACCCCACCCCGGAGACGCTGGCCCGGCTGGGGTTAGAGTGGACCGTAGCGTAGAAAGCAGGTGCGCCGTGACCGACGTGGCAATTGCCCCACCGCGAATAGAACTTGAAACCGAAGCGCTCTTGACCGGCGAGCAGGCGCTGGCGCTGGGCGATATTGGCTCGTACGAACTGATCGAAGGGAGAATTATGGATATGAGCCCGACCGGCTTTGAACATGGTGACTACGAACTTAACTTCGGAGAAGCGATTAAGGGATTCGTCAGACGCCACAAACTGGGAAAGGTATCTGGGGGCGAGGCCGGCATCTACACCCGCCGCAACCCCGACACGGTGCGCGGGGCAGACGTAGCCTACATCTCTCACGAACGCTACGCGCAGCGCAAGCGGACGCACGGCTTCCTCGACGTGGCGCCTGACCTGATCGTGGAGATCATGTCGCCCGACGACCGCTGGAGCGAGGTGATCCAGAAGCTGCGCGAGTACTTCGCCATCGGCGTGCGGCTGGTCTGGGTGGCCGATCCCGAATCGCGCACCGTGTACGCCTATCGCGCCCTCACCGACCTGCAAGAGTTCGGCGAAAACGACAATCTGACCGCCGAGGGTGTGCTGCCGGGATTCAGCGTTCCGGTCGCGCAACTCTTTGAGGACTAGACCACAAGACAGGTAGACAGGACATGCCCTCTCCGTTTCCCGGAATGGACCCGTGGCTGGAACAACCCGGCCTGTGGGAGAACCTTCATACCAGTCTGATCACGTCCTTGCGGGATGTGCTGGGGCCGCTGCTCAGGCCGCGCTACTATGTCGCCATTGAAGAAAGCGTCTATGCGGACTTTCTGGGGTGCCCCGCTCTCACCGGCAAGCCCGACGTGAGCATCGTTTCTGAAGCGCCTGCGCAGACGTATGTTGTGTCCCCTCCTGCCGGGAGAGTGGCCTCGCCCGTGATTGTGGAACTGCCCTATGACGAAGTGCGCGTGCGCCATCTTGAAATCCGCCGGCCCCACTCGGGGGAGGTTATAACCACCGTGGAAATCCTTTCCCCGGTCAACCAACGACCGGGAGATCGCCGAGAGCAGTACGAACTCAAACGCTGGAAGATCACCCATTCCTCCGCGCATCTGGTCGAGATTGACCTTCTGCGCGGTTGGGAACCCATGGAGTTCCTCTGGCCCGGCAATGGGGGCAGTTCGCAGTATCGCATCCTGGTCAGCCGCTCCGACCAGCGCCCCAGAGCCAAACTGTACCCCTTCAGTGTTCGGGATCCGTTTCCTCGTTTTCATCTGCCCCTGCGGCCCGACGATGTGGAACCGGTGATTGACTTGAAGCCATTGCTGGACGGAATCTACGACCGGGGTGGTTTCGACCTGGTAATCAAATACTCCAGCCCACCCATTCCGCCTCTTTCAGGCGAAGACGCGGCGTGGGCCAACGAACTTACGAAACGGACAAACCCTCCATGAGCGAACAAGCACTGGCACACATCCAGCACCTCTCCGTCGCCATCGGCCCGCGCGGCAGCGCCACCGCCGGCGAACGAGCCGGCCACGATTACGTGAAGAAGACGCTGGCCGATCTGGGGTACCAGCCGGTGGAGGAGCAATACCTCTCCGCCACTTCCGCCTACCCGCCCTTCATCATCGCCCTGGGCCTCACCCTGCTGGCCTGGGCTTTGTTCTACACCCGGGGAGGCGTCGGGGCGCTGGCCGCGACTGCCCTCGGGCTGCTGGTGATGGCCTCGGTGCTGCGCGAGCTGCTGGTAAAAGACAACCCCCTGCGCTGGTTCTCCGCGGTGGGGAACAGCCAGAATGTGTACGCTGCCGCGCCCGCGGCCGGGGCGCCTCGCCACCGGGTGGTGCTGGCCGCCCACGTGGACAGCCACCGCACCCCGCTGATCTGGCACAGCCGGGCCACCTTCCGCGCCTATCGAGTGATCAGCACGCTGGGCACCGCCAGCCTGCTGGTGCTGGTTGTGCTATTCCTCGCCGGATTGTTCGCCCCCACGAGTCCCCTGCCCCGGACGATCTCGGTCTATCCGGCGGCTCTCGCCGGCCTGGCCTTCCTGATGGTGGTGCAGGCCCACTTCACCCGCTACACTGCCGGCGCCAACGACAACGCCTCCGGGGTGGGCCTGCTGCTGGCCTTCGCCGGGCGGCTGAAAGAGGAACCCCTCAGCTCCACCGAGGTCATCTTGCTGGCCACCGGCTGCGAGGAGGTGGGCGCCTGTGGCATGGCCGACTTCGTTCGCCGCCACGCCAGCGACTTCCCCGACGCCAGCTATCTGATTGTGGACAACGTGGCCGGGGCAGGCGCCGGGCCGTGTTACCTGCGCAGCGAAGGGCTGTTGCTGCCCCAGAAGCACGACGCCGGCCTGCTGGGGTTGGCCGACCGGCTGGCCCAGGACCGCCCCGAGCTGGGCGCGTATTCAACCAGCCAGCAAGGCGCCTACACCGACGCCTTCCCGCCGCTCAGCGCCGGGCTGCCCGCGCTCTCTTTTGTGGGCTACACCCGCGACGGCTGGATCCCCAACTGGCACAACAAGAGCGACACCTTCGACAACGTAGATGGCGAGGTGCTGGACACCACCGAGCAATTCATCCGGGAGTTACTCCAGCGCATTGACGCGAGCTGACCCGCCTCCCACACCTGCCTCCCGACCCTATTCCCCCCTTCAACTTCAGGAGACCTTCATGCCGCACGACTACAGCAAGACCCAGGCAACCTTCGAGCAAGCCCGAAAAGTCATGCCCCTCGGCGTGACCTCCAACTTCCGCTACTGGGGCGACCACACCCCGGTGATCCAGCGCGGCGAGGGCGCCTACATCTGGGACATGGACGGCAACCGCTACATTGACTACCGGCTGGCCTTTGGCCCGGTGATCCTGGGTCACGCCGACCGGCGCGTCAATCAGCGGGTGGCCGAGGTTCTCAGCCGGGGCACGCTGTACGCCCACACCCACCCGCTGGAGATCTCGGTCGCCGAGCGCATCATCCGCATGTGCCCGGGCGTGGACAAGGTGCGCTTCGCCAACTCCGGCACCGAGGCCACCATGCACGCCCTGCGCATCGCTCGCACCTACACCAACCGCGAGAAGTTCATCAAGTTCGAGGGCCAGTACCACGGCATGCACGATTACGTGCTGTTCTCCACCGCCATGACCCCGCGCGGCTCGCTTGGTTCGCCGCGCAGCCCGCTCGCCGCGCAGAACACCTCCGGCATCCCGGCGGCGGTGCGCGATCTGGTGTACAGCGTGGGCTTCAACGATTTCGAGCTGCTGGAAAGGACCGTCAAAGCGCACTGGGGCGACATCGCCGCCATCCTCGTCGAGCCGATCGTCGGCAACGTGACCGGACTTATGCCCGAGCCGGGCTGGCTGGAACTGATCCGCAAGCTGTGCGATGAGTACGGCATTGTGATGATTATGGACGAGGTGAAGACCGGCTTCCGCATTGCCAGAGGCGGCGCCAACGAGTACTTCGGCGTGAAGGGCGACTTGATGACCTACGCCAAATCCATCGCCAACGGCTTCCCGCTGGCCGCCATCGGCGGCTCGGAAGAGGTGATGGGCACCGTCGGGCCGGGCGGCGCGGCCCAGGGCGGCACCTATTGCGGCAACGCCATCGGCGCTGCGGCCGCCGACGCCACGCTGGAGATCCTCGAAACCACCGACGCACTGGCGACCATCGAAACGCGCGGCAAACGCCTGATGGCCGGCGTGGACGAAATCTTGACCGAGGCCGGCCTCGAGCATCTGGTGATGGGCGTGCCCTCCATGTTCGGCTTTTTGCTGGGGCGCAGCGAGGCGCGGAACTACCGCGACGCAACCGAGTCCGACATGGAAGCCTACGAGCGGCTGGCCGGCCGCATGCGCGCGCTGGGCGTGGAATACGAGCCTGACGTGCGCGAGCCGTGGTTCCTGTGCGCCGCCCTCAGCGAGGCGGACGTGGACGAGACGCTCAACAAGTTCAACGACGCGGTGAAAGCGGCGAAGTAAAGCGTCCCACAGGGATGCTTCGCGATGAAGCGTGAAACGTGAGGTGGACGTAGCCCGCCAGCGGGGCCAGCAGCAGCATCCCGGCCGGGCGGCTACGGGAGCGGGACCAGCAGAAAGGCAAAATCATAAACCGGCGTGGTCTCCGACTCGGCCACGAGTTGGCTGGCTGCGCCCGGCGCGCCGAGGCGCAATTGGTAGGCGCCCTCTTGCCCGGCCACAAACAAGAAGCGGCCCGGGTTTACCCACTTTACCTCGCCGATGGCCGCCGGCGCATCGGTCAGCGGGCGCGGCGCGGCGCAGGGATGGCCCAGCCACAGCGCGCTCCCCTGTCCGTAGCGAAAGACAAAGTGCTGAGAGTCAGGCGCCCAGCCGAGGAAATCGGTCAGATGGCCGGTGAGGTAGCGCAGATCGCTCGAACTGTCCACGGCGGCCAGACGCAGCTCGCGCTGGTTGGACCCGGCTCGGGGCGTGCGCCAGTATGCTACCCATGCCCCGTCCGGCGACAGGCTGGCCGAGGGCGGGAAGGCGGTAATGGTGGCAAGTTGCTGCGCCGGGCCACCCTCGGCTGGCAACCTCCACAGCGCCCCGGTGGCCTCGTGCTGCGAGTACGGGGCAGCGGAGACGGGCAGGGCCGCCAGCAGGCTGCGGCCAGCGGCGGCCCAGACCAGCGGCGGGTACCGGTAGTATTCCCCGAAGCCCACCGCCTGGTATTGGGGCAGCAAGTTATCGCGACGGTTGCCCCCATTGGCATCCACCATGCTGACCCCATCCGGGCGCAACAGCAGAATCCGCCCGCCGTCCGGGGCGTAGATGAACTCCCCGCCCTGCCCGGGCGGGAGCAGGGTAGCCGCCTGCCCGGTCGCAGCGTCCACCAGTTGCAGGTCGTCTGGCGCGAAGACCTGCAAGCCGTCGTAGACCGGAGCGGTGTTGAATGCGAGGCTGTGCGCGCCGGGCGCCCACGTCAGGCTGGCCGGCACCACTGCCAGCGGCGCCGGCTGCAAACCGCGCGGGCGCATGGCCTCCAGCGCGGCGACGCTCAGCAGGCGGCGGGGGTCGCCCCCGTCGCTGCTCACGGCCCACAGTTCCACGCGATGGGCGTCCAGCGCCCGCTCGTAGGCCGCCAGTTGGCCGTCGTCCGAGAGCCGCACCGAGCGCACGTCCCCGGTCTGGGTAAGGGCGCGGGCCGGGGCGTCCTCGCTCCACAGCCACAGGTCGCCCCTGCGCAGGTAGGCCACCTGTAGCGGGCCGCGCCCGGCGCTCGTGGGCAGGGGCGTGGGCAGCGGGCAGCCGGCCGGGGATGCGGTCGGGGCGGGG